>CAZAVR010000005.1:1129-30546 GCA_964488435.1 uncultured Cytophagales bacterium
TGCCGCGGTGCGAATGGGAACCATTGCGAGACTTTTTACAAAGGTTGGCCGGTAGGCATCATGCGGTACCCGGGCATCTGAGTAGATATCTTCAATAGCTGCAGGCTGTTTGTTTAGCATGGTCCATCCGCTGATGCACCTCATCATCGGGAACCGACTCCCTTTCCATAACGGCTTGATTGCATCCTCATCAGCATAAAAACACATGTGCCATCCCGCAAAACGAATGTGGCTCCATCAGCGCCATTCAACTTGCGGGCAGAAGTTCGTACAATATGCATGATATCTTCGATAGTTCGAGCTCGGGATAACTCTTGAGTAGTATGGGCTAATAATTCCATTGTTGTGTGTTCTGAATTTTGTACCATACACGTATTGATTAGAGATGAAATTGTCCGGATTGAGAAAAAGGGCAAACTAAGTTACTAAAAAGTAAGCAGACCGGTGCGATGAAAGCGTTATATTTTAGCCATGTTGTGATTATTATCTTGAATTACAGTTTTAAAATTTATTTATCGGTTGATTTGAATGAACATTTGAAGCTAGCGGCACGAAAAGAAATTATGAAGAAACTTGCTATGGTTTTACCCCTTTAAGGCAAAGCCGGGAAGCATACCTCTTGAGCGTCATCTTGGCAAAAATACAAATCTCAAAAAAGAAGAACTAAAGGGATGCCTCTTATTAATAGATTTCTTGGTTGCATAGGCATTTTGTTGGCAGTAGTTATTTTCATCCTTAGCTTAGAGGAATGAAAGTCGTCTTAATCAGTGACACCCATAATCAGCATGAAAAGCTTACCTTACCACCAGGGGATGTCATTATTCATACAGGCGATATTACTGGCAATGGTACGGTTCGCGAGGCATTGAATTTCTTACAATGGTTTTCTGGTCTCCCTTATAAAAACAAAGTTTTTATAGCCGGTAATCACGATTTTGCTTTTGAGAATAAGGAAGTACCAATTTCTGATTTACCAGATGGTATAACTTATCTGGAGGATTCAACGGTATCCATTGATCGGTTGACAATCTATGGCTCACCTTACACACCAGAATTTTTTAACTGGGCCTTCATGAAAAAACGCGGCCCACAAATCAGACAGGTCTGGGATTTAATTCCAGGATCGGTCGATATTCTTATAACCCATGGTCCTCCCTTGATGATACTGGACCAAACGGTTCGTGGTCAATACGTGGGCTGTGAGGACCTAGCAGCCAGGGTAAAGCAGATAAAGCCGAAAATTCATGCGTTCGGACATATTCATGAAGGCTATGGTACATATGAAAGCTATGGAGTAAAGTTTTTTAACGCAAGCGTTCTGAATCACCGTTATGAATTGGTCAATCAGCCAATCGTTGTTGACATTTGAAACAAACAAAAATCAAAAAAAATAAAAGAGTTAGGGTGCAAATTTATGGAGTTCCATAGCGGTTACTCCTGAATAAATTCGGTTTACCAAGTTTAGTGGCATACATAACCAACGCCACCTATTGTTTCGCCTCTCAGTGTAAAAGCGTCATATTTACTATATCTTTGAGATCTAATGGCATATATAACAACCAAATTTCTAATAGTAGATGATGACATTGATGATGTAGATTTGTTTTGTGAGGCATTGGAAGGGATTGATGCTAATCTTGAATGCAAAACAATAAATCGCGGGGATCGGAGAGCATTACTGGTTTGACTTGCTGCATTCAGCGGTAGGGATTTTGTAAATCTTAAGCGGATCATTGATAAGGCATTTGAAATCGAGATAAGCAAAAGCCAGATCTTACAACCCTGAGCTATGCCCAAGCAGATTTGCTTCGCTGACAATTCCCGAACGATTAATGATACGGATGCCCCGGCCATTGGCTGCAATGTAACCAGCATCCTTAAATTCCCGCAATAGCCTCACCAATGTTTCTTTTGCCGTTCCAACCATGTTGGCTAAGTCACCGCGCGACATATTTATTTCACCCGCTGACCCGTCCTGTAATTTAAACTTTTCCTCAAGTATCAATAAAGTAAAGGCAAGTCGCTCACGGACTGTTTTAGTAACCAAGTTGGTCATGCTGTTGATAAATAAGCTGAATTCGTGCCCCAGCGCCTTCAGCAATCCGTTGGAAAGTGCTGTCGAACTGCGCAGGACGGTCAGGAAAGTATCTTTGGGGATAAAAGTGATTTGTGAGTCCTCGATAGTAGCGGCAGAATCGGGATAATATTCTTCGCTTAGCAATGCATGATATCCCAGGAGTTCTCCCTCGCTGCAGATATAAAATATCTGTTCTCCGCCTTTTGCTGTTGATTTATATTTTTTCACTCGTCCGCTTTTGACGTAATAAATGCCGGTCGGGATGCCTGCTTCCCTGAAAATTATTTCACCTTTTCTATACAGATGGGTGACGCCTTTCCCAGTCAGGGTATTGTATTCGCTGGGCGTCAGCCCTTCGAAAATCTGATCGGTTTTAAGCCGGAAATTTTGTGTCACGAAGCTGGTTGCCATAAATCTTAATACGTTGAGAGCACAATTTATCAAGGTTAATCAATCAATTTATTGATTTAGATCAATACTGGTATTGATTTATTTCAACAGAATTATTTTTTAAGTGCTTTATATTGACCCTGCATTTATTATTAGTCAAGCAAAATGGTGGCCTATTGTGAGGACGTACTGCAGCAAATAGAATCAGCCGGTACCGAAATTCAGCTTAAAGAAGTTATTCATCGCTCTATAGATGGGTTTAGATCTCACAACCAGTTTCATAAAGCTGTTTATATTATTAATATGATTGTTTCACTTCAGGCTGCTAAGGCTGCCCATTCGGGCAACAGTCTGAAAAATATCACCTCGGCAATTGAATTCTACAGGGAATACAGAACGCATAGCCAGGAGCAGCTTTTCTGATGTGAAGCTGATTGTGTCGATACACTTCAAGGGCCATGCACTCCTTGTATTTTCTTTTGCACGACCAATCGTCTGAGAAAATTACACGTTGAACAATTTATAATACGATGAGGCAGCTAAAAATATTCAAGCAGGTTACTAATAGAGAAAGCCTGTCGATGGATAAATACCTACAGGAAATAGGAAAGGTAGAACTTTTAACCGCGGATGATGAAATCAGGCTTGCGAAAGGAATCCGGGCAGGTGACCGGGCTGCGCTTGAAAAAATGGTGAACGCCAACCTCAGATTTGTTGTGTCTGTGGCCAAGCAATACCAGAACAATGGCTTGTCACTGGGTGATTTGATCAATGAAGGTAATGTCGGCCTTATTAAAGCAGCAGTGAGGTTTGATGAGACCCGCGGTTTTAAATTCATATCCTATGCTGTCTGGTGGATCCGGCAATCCATCCTGCAGGCATTGGCGGAACAATCACGGGTTGTCCGAATTCCAATGAACCGGGTCGGTTCGCTTAACCAGATTAACCGGACATTTTCCGAGCTCGAACAAAAATTCCAGCGTGAGCCTTCATCGGAAGAACTTGCACACGTATTGGAATTGTCGCAGGAAGAAGTTAAGGATACCCTGAAAATCGGCACGCGGCAAATTTCCATTCATGCACCCTTTGCGCAGGGCGAAGAAGCTGGCTTGCTTGATGTGCTTGAAAATGTTTCGGAGAAATCACCTGATTCTGGATTGATCGAAGACTCCTTGCGCGATGAAGTGCAGCGGTCCCTTGAAGGCCTGACAAAAAAGGAATCCGATGTGATCACGTTTTATTTTGGATTGAATGGAACGGCTCCCATGACTCTTGAAGAAATCGCGAACAGGTTTGATTTGACTCGTGAGCGTGTCAGGCAGATAAAGGAAAAAGGCATTAAGAGACTGAGGAACATGTCACAGGGTAAAGTGCTGAAGACCTATCTGGGATAGATTAATCTTCCACGATCCGGATCATTTGTTTGCATAAGGCTTTAGATCACCTGGAAGTATGACCGGAAAAAATAGAGCACGTATTTTTATTTTCCTGAAGCATGATGTCAAGGCAAGCATTACGGTTTTCTTCATAGCGCTCCCGCTCTGCCTCGGTATTTCCCTTGCTTCTGGAGCTCCCATTTACACAGGCCTTCTTGCAGGTATTGTCGGTGGGATTGTTATTCCCATCATCAGCAAGTCCGCATTGAGCGTGAGTGGACCCGCAGCGGGCCTGACCGCCATTTGTGCGGTTGCCATAACGGAACTGGGAGCTATAGAATCATTCTTTCTATCGGTTGCCATCGCGGGGTTCTTGCAGATTTTGCTGGGTACTTTCCGGCTCGGTGGCTTCACATCTTTCATTCCATCGGCTGTGATAAAAGGGATGCTGGCGGCAATCGGGATCATCCTGATAGTCAAGCAGATTCCCTTGCTGATCGGATATGACAAACCCAATTTCTGGAAAGAACAACTTTTTAACCTGCTTACCCTTCGGCATGGGTTTGAGCAAATCCAGGGTTTATATGAACGAATATCCGCAGGTGTGGTAATGATCACGGTTTTCTCGCTCATATTTCTTGTTCTGTGGGAGAAGAAGGTTGCCGCACGGATTGCGTTCTTACCAGTTTCCTTCGTTACCGTGATGGCAGGATCCGTGCTGGCTTTTTTAGTTCCGATTCTTATTCCAGCGTATGCGCTTACTCCGCATCAGTTTGTAACTATTCCGGAAGAAATTTTTTCGCACATAATCTTACCGGATTTCAGCGGCCTGTTTATCCATAGTAAAATATGGGAGACAGGTGTTATTATTTGTTTCATCGCCAGCCTGGAAACATTATTAAGCATCGAAGCCATTGATAAGATCGATCGTTCGGGTCGTATTACTCCTCAAAACCGCGAGCTGGTTGCACAGGGAATCGGTAACTTCATGAGCGGAATGATCGGAGGCTTGCCGGTTACTTCGGTTATTGTCAGAAGCGCTGCCAATGCGGAAGCTGGGTCCAAAACAAAGTTATCTTCATTTCTTCATGGCATCTGGCTGCTGGTAACTATACTCTTTGCAACATCTGTAGTACGGTATATTCCATATTGTGTGCTGGCCGTATTGCTGGCCCGCACCGGATTTACGCTTGCGAAGCCCGCAATGTTTCTGGCTATCTATAAACAGGGCCGTGAGCAATTCCTTCCCTTCATCGTAACCGTTGTTGCCATCCTCCTTACCGATCTGCTGATCGGTGTCCTGATCGGAATCGTCTTTGCAATCTATTTTTTAATCAAGCATACGTACCGCGCAGGGTACACCATCCGGGAAAGGCTTGAAGGCCATACCAACCATATTTATATAGACCTTGCTTTAAATGTAAGCTTCCTCAATAAAAAAAGATTCCGTGAGTTGCTGGAAAAGATTCCGGCTTATTCAATCGTTGAGATAAACGGCACGAACAGTGTGTACATTGATTATGACATACTTGAAATTTTTCAGGACTTTAAAGCAAAAGCCAATACCCGGCACATTCAATTAATCACAAAAGGCATACGGGAGGTTGAACCAACGAACTTGCATTGATAGATCCTAGGCTGGAGATACCAAAATCAGCCTGCGGTAATCTTCACGTCACAGTTTAGAGGATGTTAAATGCGATCTGAGCATCCAAGCCATCTTTTCATGCGTCTCCATCAGGCCGGTAATGAAATCACTCGACCCCGCATCCTGGAGTTCATTGGCAAAACGATTTACTTCAGCACGCAAGCGAATTATGATGCTTTCGTGATCCTGCTTCAATTCTTTAATAAATCCCTGTCCGTCATTTTGGGAGCGTCTTTCTTCTGTCAGGTGCGTCAGTGCAAGATATTGCTTCAGGGTGGCAGGAGCATAGTGGCCGATGGAACGGATTCTTTCAGCTACGCTGTCAATAATTTCATCAAGGGCTTCATAGTGTGCTTCAAAAAATTTGTGAAGTGCGTAAAAGTCGCTGCCTTCAACATTCCAGTGCGCATTCCGTGTTTTAAGGTATAGCACAAATTCATCGGCAAGAATTTTTTCTAATGACTGAGCGACCTGTGCGAGGTTCTCTTTTTTAATTCCTATTGCTGTTTCCATAACGAAGTGTTTATTAGTTTATGCATTCAGGGCACAACCAGCATCGGCACATGAATGTGCTCCATTAATTCTTCGAACGATTCATTGCTATTTGTTTTCATTGCCCTGTCTATTATCAGGAAATCCAGAGAATTTCTCCGGGCATGATCTTCAATCCTGTCGGAAACAAACCCTACCTCGATGCTGAAGTCGTATGAGACTCCACTGTTAACAAGACAGGCCTTCTCCAACTCGTGAAACTTCTGTAGCGCTTCCTGCTCAATTATTTTTTTCATTGCAACAACTTCTCCTGACCGTGCCTGGTTAAGTCGGTAGGTGTAAAGTATACTCACGTGCGCACGAAGCTGCAATGCCATGGACACGGCCCAGGCAATTGATTGACGGGTTGATTGAGAAAAATCAATCGTACACAATATGACTTTCACTGTTGATTCACGGATAAGTTTCACAAAACAAAACTAACCTTACTGGCTGCCGTTTAATGGGATTTCGCTCACCTTAAAACATGATTTTTGTCAGGTTTTACAAAGATTAGTAATTTGTAGCTTTATGAGAATGAATCCTCATCCATTAGTAACAGATGACGCCTTCCGGGAAATATTTCACAGCATGTCGGAAGGTATTGTTATGGTTGAAGAAGACGGGAAAATCGTAATTGCCAATCCTATTGCCGAACAGATTTTCGGTTACGGGAAAGATGAGCTTACCGGCCAAACAATGGAAGTGCTCGTTCCTGGCCGCTACCGCGGACATCATTCGACCCTTCGAAAAGGATTTAATGCTCACCCTGAACCGAGAAGAATGGGTGTCGGCAGAGATCTCACAGCGTTAAAAAAGGATGGCACTGAGTTCCCGGTAGAAATCAGCTTGAGCTATACGCGCGTTAAAGGACGCTTGTTGGTTATGGCTTTCATCAGTGATATCTCCGAGCGAAAAAAGTCGGAAGAAGCGTTGCACAGGAGTGAGGAGCAGCTGATTGTTTATGCAGCCGAGCTCGAACGAAAAGTCCAGTCGCGTACCGAAGCTTTACACAAAACAATTCAGGAACTGGAAAAGGAAGTTGTTGAACGTAAGCGTGCGGAAGAAGATACCCGTAAAGCGCTGGAAAAGGAACGTGAATTCAATGATCTCAAAACAAAATTTGTCTCCATTGCATCCCACGAATTCCGGACTCCGCTCAGCACGATTTTGAGCTCTGTGGCGCTTGTTGAACAATACAAGCAGCGCAATGAATTTGATAAGATTGATAAGCATACTGCCCGGGTTCGATCCTCGGTTCAGCACCTTACCGCTATTCTGAACGATTTCCTCTCACTTGGCAAATTGGAAGAAGGAAAGGTCGAAGCTGTCCATGAGCCGATAAATCTGGATACGTTGTTTCAGGATATTATTGAGGAAGTCAAGGCAAGCCTGAAAGAAGGACAGCATATCCTGCTGACAATGAATGCAGACAAAGCTCTCATTTCAGATGCCCGAATTCTCCGCAACATTCTCTTCAACCTGATCTCCAACGCCAGCAAGTATTCGGATGTGGGCAAGTCAATTGAAATTAATGTAACATCAAACAGTAAGTCCCTGATTGTTGAGATTCAAGATCACGGCATCGGTATACCGGAAGAAGACCGCAGGCATTTGTTCGAACGGTTTTTCCGCGCGGGCAATGTTTCCAACATCCAGGGAACTGGGTTAGGATTAAATATTGTCAAGCGATATGTGGAATTGCTGAAGGGTACTATCACATTCGACAGTGTACATAAAAAAGGTACTACCTTTACAGTTTCTGTTCCGCTCAATTCATAGGCTATGAAAAAAATTCTGTTGATTGAAGATAATCCGGAGATCCGGGAGAATACCAGCGAGATTCTTTCGCTGGCAGGATACGATGTTGCAACAGCCGAGAATGGAAAGATGGGTGTCGAGCTTGTACAGCAGGCAAAACCCGACCTAATCATCTGCGACATCATGATGCCTGAGTTGGACGGCTATGGCGTGCTGCACATCCTGAGCAAGAACGAAGAAACCTCCGGCATCCCGTTCATTTTCCTCACTGCTAAAACGGAAAAGACGGATATACGGAAAGGAATGACGCTGGGCGCGGATGATTATCTGACTAAACCGTTTGACGATACGGATCTGCTGAACGCAATCGAGACCCGGCTGCGCAAGCATCAATTGAGGTCCAAGCAATACGATAACAGCCAGGTCGGTCTTGATCATTTTATCCAGGACGCTCAGAAAGCACTGAACCTGGCTGACCTTTGCAAGGACAAAAAGATAAAGTCTTTTAAAAAGAAAGGAGAGCTGTTCACCGAGGGTGATTCCCCCGCTACGATCTTTTTCATTAAGTCTGGAAGCGTGAAAACATTCAAGTCCCACCCGGACGGAAAAGAGCTCATCACCAATCTTTACAAAACCGGGGACTTCTTTGGCTTTGAGCCCCTGCTTGAGAATAATACTTACCAGGATACAGCCGTGGCTATGGAAGACTCGGAAGTTGTTCTGATCCCCAAAAATGATTTTCTGATCTTATTAAACAGCCAGGCTGATGTTTCCGCCAGCTTTATTTCATTATTATGCCGGAAGGTTTCTGAAAAGGAAACTCAGTTGGTCAATCTTGCTTACAATTCGGTACGTCAGCGCACCGCTGAAGCACTGCTCAAAGTAAGTCAGCTTGCAGATGAAAAAGAAAAGATCACGCTTTCAAGGGAGGATTTAGCCAAGATTGTCGGAACGGCCTCTGAATCAGTAATCCGTGTGCTGTCAGATTTTAAAGATGAAGGTCTGATTGAGATTGAGAGTGGAAAGATTCGCGTCCTGCAACGGCCCAAGCTGGAAAAGGTAGTGCGCTGGAGCGTAGCTCGCTAAAGAGGTCGGATCAGTAAATTGAATTCAACCCGCAAATCTTCTTTTACTTTTACCATGCCCAGCATTCGCTCGGGGGCCTGAAGCTGAAAATCTGAAAAGCATACCGGATGTTTTCCGGACAGCTGAATGAAATCACCTTTCTTATTCATATCAAATTGCAGGGTTGACTGTTTGGAAACACCCGCCAGGGTAATGTCAAGCTTGGCTGTAGCCTTTGAATCGGCTGGGTGCTTCTCAAGCGTAACAAAGGAAATTGTCAGGTATGGATTCTTGTCTGCTTTAACCGTAGTCCTGAAATCTTTTGTAATCATCCCGTTCCCGCAGTTGAAGTTAAAAACAGGTATTGTCATTTTATTACCCTCAAAAACAAAAATCCCATTTTCCTGTTCGTAGGCGAGCGTATCCGTGCTGTTGTAACAGCTGATAAAGCAGGTAAACGAGTTTATGTTAGTCTGCCCATGAATGAGCAACTGGCTGTTGTAATCAATCACCCACTTCCCGCGTTCCTCTATACGTGTTGCCGCAGTCAGTGCGATGCAGGTAAGAAATGCAAGTAGATATTTCATATGAGCGTTGTTAAAAAAAGGAGCTGCCCGAAGGCAGCTCCTGATTCCGTTAGAAAGATATGACACCCTGCAGTACGAAGCCGCTGAATTTCCCGTCCTGCAGTATGTTACCAGTAGGGAAGTCGTTGTACTTTTGGGTCACATACTCACCTTTTACTAATATGTTCCTCGTAACAAACCAGCCTGCGGCAACTGCGGTACGATCAACGGAAACATCGGCACGTGTTCCCTGGTTTATACCTGCCGGTGCTGCCGGGTTTGTTGCCTGGCCAAATACCTGCTCGCCTTCAACTTTATTGTATTTGGCGCCTATGTAAAATTGCTCCCGTACACCGAAACGATAAAGTGCATCAACCGCGAACTGTGTGAACTTGCGGTCATCCTGCTTATCAAAGGTCTGTGGATCGGCAACTCCATCGTTATATTGTATCTCACCGTTTTCAACTGCATTTTGTCCTTTGGCAACTTCAAAAGTTCCGAACAATTCAAAGCCGCTCAGCTTAACAAACGGGTTAACCATAAACGCGGTAACATTGTCTTTAAAGTTTGGATTGATCCTTCCGGAGAATGCATTGCCGGTTAAGGTGGCGGTAGTGGGCTCCATCACGTACTGATAGTTGGATCCGGTCCGATCACCACCATAAAGCGTTCCGTTGATAGAAGATTTCTTGGACAGGAATGAACCGGTTATCCGAACGCGGTTACGTTCACCGAATGTTTTATCATAGCCGAGTTTTCCATAAAGAGACGATCCTCGTTTCGAACCGTTGTCATCACTGCCTGCTATGCTTCTTTCGGCTACGCTGCCCTGGATCTCACCGTTGGTGGCGCCACCCATTACCAGCACACCATTTTTTTGCCAGTATAATTCTGCACCGATCTCAGTTGTAAAGGCATCCATGATATTGTTTTCCATGAACGGGTTCCACATCGTGTTACCTCCATCGCTTCTGCGAAAGTGGGCATCACCGTAGTTGATTTCCATGTGACCAACCTTCAGGGTGAGGTTTGTCCACAGCTTATCCATAAACTCACTGTTCAGAAAGCTTACCTTATCAACCTGGATGTAGCCTCCTTTTACCCAGAACTCGTTGTGGTGGTGCGATGCCATGTAAGAAACGAGGTTCAGCCTAACACCATCCACGATTTGCACATCGATGTTCAGGTTAGCCTGCGCGAGCGGGAAACCGCCTTTCATTTTATACAGGGCCTGTGCCGGAATTTCGTCCGCATTGCTGTGCTTGAGGTTTTGATAGCCCTGTGTAAAGTTGGCGCCAAGACGAACTTTAAAGCCATCAAAGCCTACGGTATCTTCTTTTCAAGTTTCGAATACATTAATTCCGCGTTGGTCGTAGTACCGGAAATACTGGATGTCGCCCCGTTGCGCCCAGGCGGTTTGTACAGTCACCAGGAGTGCCATGACGGCTGTAAGGCTGAGTATTCTGTGAAGTTTCATACGAGTAATAGTTATGTGTATAGAATTATTGGTTAATTATTTTTTTGCTTGTTGATCAGCAGGTGATGGGGTGAGCACTAGGTCAAAGTTTACTGTAACCTCATCGCCTACAGTGATGGCGCCCATCATGGCAGTCGGCTGCTCCATTTTAAATTCTGTCATTTTTAGCTTTTTAGATAAGGTCAACTGGATGTCTCCGTTCGTCAGAACTTTGACAAGGCCTGTTAATTTTACAGCCTTCATGTTACCGGCCATCGTCAGGTAGCCGGACGCGTCAACCGCAGAGCCCGAACCTTCCGGTCGTATCTGGGCCGAGGTGAGTAGAAATGTGATGTTCGGATTCTTTTCATAAAGAAAGGCATCATAAGTTTTATTGTCCATAACCTTTCCCTTTGTACTTTTTATGCCCACAACCGGGATAGTAACTTCGGCAGATTTAATGCTCTTTACCACATCCCCTTCAACAGTGAAAGCTCCTTTATAGGTAAGCTGAGAAATTGTTGATTCCCAGTCGTGCAGAGATGATGTGCCCTGGATATTGGACTTTGAAGTTTTTAAAACATAATCTTGCGCGTTTGCCGTAACGATTATCAGCATTGCAATCGTTAGCACCAGTCCGATTTTGGTTAATCTGTTCATGACGGATAGTTTTAATTTTTCGAAAGGTAGATGCGTGCGGATGCGCACCCCATGATCTGTGTAAGGACAACACATGATTTTTGTCAGATCGGAACTTACCCGGTGCAGCGCATTACAACCGCTTACATTTCGCGATCCCGTGAAAGTACGGGTGCTTTGTAATCAGGTTATAGAGAGCCTTGTCGGCAAATGGTGATACCGTCTTTGTCAACCGGATGCTGAGCGTGGTGACTGAACAAGGCACGGGATACGAGAAGCAGGCCCACCGTAACCATGGTAACCGTGGTGATGCTGCGAAAGCTGATGTTAAAATAAGCAATAAGCTTTTGGACAACCGATGTGAAACCCAACATGACCGGCAACGTTCCGATGCCAAACACGAGCATAAACGAAAATCCATCGGCTGGCTTGGTAAGTGAGACACAATAGGAGAGCGCCATGTAAGTTAAACCGCAGGGCAATACTCCATTCAGCATTCCCGTAGTAATCAGGGCAATCTTTGTTTTCTTTTTCAAAAAGTTTCCCAGCCTGATCTTAACGTATGTTGTCAGTGTTTGTATCCAGGATGAGATGTAAGGAACCCGGAAACTGGTCATTCCTGCAAAGCCGGCAATGATCAGGAGTACCCCAAGTGAAATGCTGAAAATCGTTTGGAGCCCGGTCAACCCGAACATGAATCCAACGGATGCGGCAGCAATCCCCTGGATCCCGTAGCTTAGTATTCTTCCTCCATTATATAAGACCCGGTTGATGAAAGCCGGTTTGCTCAGGTTGGTGGCAGCAATGGCTAACGGACTGCACATACCCGCACAATGCAGACTGCCAAGAAAGCCGATGATCAGTGCAGTAAGAAGCATTAGAGGTTGATAATTTCTTCGAGATAATAATCTTTCCCGCTCATGCTCCAGTAAAGTTTTGCCCGGTACATGCCTGCCGTGAGCCCGGAAATCTCCTGACTAAATTCCTGCTGATTGCTGCCTAACGTCAACGTACGATCCATCCGGGCATTTGAAGGACAGTACAACCGCAACTCACCATGCTCGATAGCTTGGGTATGGTCGAATGTTACCTGCATAGCTTTGCGGGTGATGAGAATCACCGGTTTTCTTTCCAGCAGTGCAGTGTTACTGATGCGTTTTATCTGCTCTTGGTAGGCCAACTCTTCTTTATAGTACTCTTTTGATACGAGGCTGATGTCTTGCCGCACACAAATGGTAACCAGCGTTCCGATAAAACCTGCGAATAGAATAAAGACTACTACAATCCATTTTCCGATGCTCATGTTATTATTTTCGTTTAGCGTCTGATGCGTGATGTACGGGACCGATGAACTTTGCTTTCACGATTTCCAGTTTCTTTCCATTGTGATAAACGCCAAGTTTGACTACCGTTCGGGCGTTGGTAACGTCTGCTTCCGGTATCCGGATAAAGTATACGCTTTTGGTAAATCCTTCTGCCGGCACCACGATGGCCCTGGCGTCAACTTTCTTTATTTCAGCGGAAGCTGGCGACTCGACTTTGATTTCAAGCTCGCGTTCTGTAAAGGTCTTGTTGACAAATTCAATATTGTACAAGTTGGTGATATACCCAGGTTCACGTTGATAAAGTGTTCCGGGTACCTTTAGCACGGTTGTTTCAACATCCGAGCGTGTGATTAACGCAAAGCTTAGAATCCCGAGCAACACCAGCAAGACAAACGAGTACCCAACCACGCGGGCATTAATTATTTTTAAGATTCCGTCCTTAATGGAGTTGTACGATGCAAACCGGATCAGTCCTTTCGGCTTGCCGATCTTGATCATCACATCATCGCAGGCGTCAATGCATGCGGTGCAGTTCACGCACTCCATCTGTGTGCCATTGCGGATATCGATGCCGGTAGGACAGACGTGTACGCAAAGCTTGCAGTCGATGCAATCACCGGTGGATTGTGCCTGATTCTTTTTTAAATGACCTCGCGGCTCTCCCCGCAACCAGTCGTATGCGATAACAATGGACTCTTTCGTCAGTAATACGCCCTGCAGCCTCCCGTACGGACAAACTGCTATACAGGCCTGTTCGCGAAACTTTGCATAGATGCCATAGAAGATTGCAGTAAATGAAATCAACCCGATAAAGCCGGCCAGGTTATCAAGCGGGGATTGATTTAAGATACGCCACGTTTCATCAATCCCGATCAAATAGGCCATTACAGTGTGCGCAATGACTACAGAAATAGTAATGAATAGTAGATGCTTAGAAGTTTTTTTAAGGATTTTTTCTTTATCCCACGGTTGTTTGTCAAGCCTGCGCTGACTTGCTGCATCGCCTTCGATCCAGTACTCGACCTTGCGGAAAACCATTTCCATGAAGAGTGTTTGTGGGCACATCCATCCGCACCACACGCGTCCGAAGACAACCGTAAATAAAATAATGAATACAAAGAACGTCAGCAGCACAACCGCGAGCAGTACGAAATCCTGCGGCCAGAATGCCTGCCCCAGAATCACAAACCTGCGCTCAAAAACATTCAGCAATAAAAATGGCTGACCGTTGATGGTAAGGAACGGACCCCCAAATAAAAGCGTCAGTAAAAACACGGTAACCGCGATTCGCCAGTTGTGGTAATTGCCGGAAGGTTTCTTCGGATAGATCCAGATGCGCTTGCCTGCTTCATCAACGGTAGCAATGGTATCGCGAAAGGCTTCGCTTGGAATGGCTGCACTTTTGGCGAGACGCTCTTTTCGGATATCAAACTTCACTATTTCCTCCATGTTGAAATGTTCGAAAAGACTGTTAGTGGACGTTTTAATTACGGAGTTTTTGATGTTATTGAATCAGCTTTTTCTGCGGCTGGCGTGAATAAGTCACCTTGTGGAGCTTTTGCATCCGGAGGATTTGTTCCCTGCAGGCTCATCACATAAAAAGTAACATCGCGCACATCTTTGGGACTCATTGCCTTGCCCCAGGCAGGCATTCCTTTTTCGACAACTCCGTTTTTAATGGTTGCAAAAATGGTTTTAACCTCTCCGCCATGCAGCCAGTATGCATCCGTCAGGTTTGGCCCGATCGCATTGCCGCCCCCATCAGCTTTATGACAGGCCACACAGTTGATGGTGAATACTTTGCTTCCGCTTGCCAGGATATCGGCATCGGGTGAGTACACCAGTGTATTCTCATCAATCGCTGCCTGCGGCTGCGTGGCAGCTGCCTGATTTGCCTGCTCTTGTGCCTGCGCAAGTTCAGCCTCGTATTCTTCTTCCTGCAACGGAAGGGATCCTGAAAAATGAAATACAAAAATATAGATCGCAGACCAGATGATAGTTCCGATGAACAGCCACTTCCACCACGGTGGTAAATGGTTGTCAAGCTCTTTGATACCATCATAACTGTGATCGAGCTCAATGGTTTGTTCCTGCTCCACGGGCACAGAGGCATTCACGGTTTTGTAAAATTTACTCCACCACGAAGGGCGCGGAACGTACTGGATCCCAAGGTTAACGGCCCGCTCTTTTTCTGCCTGAGCGGTAAGCAAATTGATAATCCGGATCATGTAAAAAGCGACAACGAGCACAAGCACCAGGGTAATGAATACGAATGCGGTGACCACATAAAGGGGCGTCATGGGGTTATTGAACGGATCTCTCCAGAAGGATGAGGCCGTTGCGCTTTCCTGTGCAAACAACACGGTATTACTGCACAACAAGAGTATGAGCACGCCAATGGTTTTGATCAGCGCAGCGCTTTCTTTTTTCTTTTCACGGCAATTCTTGCATTTGCCTGAACACTTGGTCTCTTTTATAGACACCTGGGTTTTGACTTCAGATTTAGGACTGCACATGGCTTTCGGTAGTTGACGTGGAAGATTCGTTTACTGGACTGTCGATGGGCATGTGCTTCATATAATCGATGAATTTTTTATCGGCAAACACTACCCAAAGCAGGAGCCCCAGGAAGAAGGCGAAGAAAATCACGAAGGAGATCACCGGCCAGAGCGCGATGTTATCAATGCTTTGAAGAACGTTTTTATACATATCCGTGAGTTTTATTTTTGTTCGGCAACTTTTTCGGCTTTGATGTCGGTGCCGAGCCGCTGCAGGTAGGCAATAAGGGCTACGATTTCCGCATCGGAAGCTACCTGGATACCATCTTTTTCAAGGGATCGTGCAATTGCTGCAGCCTGAAGCTCCAGGTCGCCATTCGCCCATTCTTCATACCCGGCTTCATAAGGAACGCCTACGGTTCTCAAAGCTTTAACCTTACCAGCTGTTGCGTCTTTATCAATGCTTTGTTCAAATAACCAGGGATAAGCCGGCATGATCGTTCCTGTAGAAACAGCATCCGGTGCAAGCATGTGGTTATAATGCCAGGAATTTGAATACTTCTGGCCGATGCGATGCAAATCCGGCCCGGTGCGTTTTGAACCCCAGAGGAAAGGATGATCATACACAAACTCCCCGGCTTTCGAATATTCTCCGTAACGTTCTGTTTCCGAACGGAACGGCCTGACCATTTGCGTATGACAGTTCACACAACCTTCGCGGATGTAAATATCACGTCCGTGAATTTCCAGCGGAGTATATGGCTTAACGGCCGTGATCGTAGGGACATTCGACTTGATAATGAACATAGGGATCATCTCGATAACACCGCCAATCAGAATCGCTACCAGGGCCAGTACAGTGAATAACATCGGCTTATGTTCCAGCAGCCGGTAATGCCAGCCCCCTGTTTTTACAACATAGTTTTTGACAAGCGGTGCGGCCTCGGCTGCCTCGTTGGCGAGGAAGCTTCCGGCATAGGCGGTCTTGATCAGGTTATACGTCATGATAAACGCACCGATCAGGTAGAAGCCGCCTCCGAGTGCCCGAAGGCCGTGCAGCGGAAGAATCTGAACGGTGGTCTCTAAAAAGTTCTTATATACCAGGAAGCCTTCTGGGTTAAACTCTTTCCACATCAGGCTTTGCACAACACCCGATACGTACATCGGAAGCGCATAGAAGATAATACCTAATGTTCCCAACCAGAAGTGAACGTTTGCGAGTTTGGTTGAATACAATTTAGTCTGCCAGATCCGGGGAACGATCCAGTACAGCATGGCAAAGATCAGGAAGCCATTCCAGCCCAGCCCGCCAACGTGCACGTGCGCCACAATCCAATCGGTAAAGTGTGCAATGCCGTTTACATTCTTTAATGAAAGCAGCGGACCTTCCAGTGTCGCCATACCGTATGCGGTGATGGCTACCACCATGAACTTCAAAACGGGATCTTCGCGCACACGGTCCCACGCTCCGCGCAAGGTCATAAGCCCGTTTAACATACCGCCCCATGACGGAGCAATCAGCATAATGGAGAATACAACACCCAGCGATTGAGCCCAGTCAGGTAAAGAGGTATATAATAAGTGGTGCGGTCCGGCCCAGATATAGATGAAGATCAGCGACCAGAAGTGAATGATCGAAAGCTTGTAGGAATAGACCGGCCGATTGGCGGCCTTCGGCAGAAAATAGTACATGATGCCCAGGAATGGTGTGGTTAAAAAGAATGCCACGGCATTATGCCCATACCACCATTGCACCAGCGCATCCTGCACGCCTGCGTACCACGAATAGCTTTTGAAAAACGTTACCGGCATCTCGAATGAATTCACCACGTGCAGCACAGCAACCGTTACAAACGTGGCGATGTAAAACCAGATGGCGACATACATGTGACGCTCACGTCTTTTGATGATCGTACCGATCATGTTGATGCCGAACACCACCCAAATGATGGTTATCGCAATGTCGATTGGCCATTCGAGCTCAGCATATTCTTTTGAAGTTGTTAATCCTAAAGGAAGGGTGATCGCGGCAGCAACAATGATTGATTGCCAGCCCCAAAAATGGATCCAGCTTAATGCATCGCTGAACATGCGCGTCTTCAGTAAGCGCTGCATGGAATAATACACACCGGCAAACATCGCGTTGCCAACGAATGCGAAAATGATCGCGTTGGTGTGAAGCGGCCGGATGCGGCCGAACGTGGTGTATTGTAAATCAAAGTTAAAGATAGGATAGACCAACTGAAGCGCAGCTGTAAGGCCGACCAGCATGCCCACAAGCCCGAAGATGACAGTAGCGATCATGAAGGCCTTAACAATCTTGTTGTCGTAACTGAATTTCTCAATTTCCATAGCGAAGAAGCAGGTTTTGTTGGGATAAAAGTAGAATCAGGCACCTGCGCGGGGGCTGATCAACATTAGGTGAAAAAGTGATTTTTGTCAGGTAATTTTTTGTGCGCCTTTCTCATATCAGCTCCATACTAAGGCAAAATGAATTTTGGTGATATGATCCTGATCATAAAACTGACAGAATCACTACAGTAGCTTTTGACTTTCATTAAACCTGAAAATATGAGCAGCCTTGATAACAAATCTTTTCCTGAAATGTCAGTGGGTGAGGTTGCGCTTGCCTTTCCTAATGCGCCTGATATTCTTGCTGAGTACAAAATTGATTATTGCTGCGGGGGAGATATATCGTTTAGGACAGCCTGTGAACATGCCGGTATGAATGCCGAACAGGTTTACAAAGAAATTACGTCCCATGCAGCTGGTGCGAACACGCATTTGCGTGATGTAGCCCGTTGGAGTCCGAGCCTGCTGATCGATTATATTATCCAGGTTCATCACAGTTATGTGAAAGAATCGATTCCCAGACTTACCGGGTTGCTGGATAAGACATGCCGCGCACATGGCGAGGAGCACCCTGAATTGATAAAGATCCGCGAAAATTTTCAAACACTTGCCTTGGAACTTCTCGAACATCTTGAAAAGGAAGAAAAAATTCTGTTCCCGGAGATCAAACATTCCGGACTCGATCAGCATACCCCGCTGCAAATTGTACTGGACGATGTTGCGGAAGAGCACCGCGCAGCCGGTGACCTGATCAAATCAATCCGGCAGCTTGCCCGCAATTATGCCGTTCCCGAAGATGCGTGTACTACGTACACACTCACCTACAAAAAGCTGGAAGAATTTGAACGCGATCTGATGCAGCATATCCATTTGGAGAATAATGTACTCCTGAAAAAAGTCAGCCCCGCGCTTGACTAACGTCATGCTTTGCCCCCGATGAACACAGTACCTTTCCCCCGTAAAAATGAAAAATTGATACCGGATAAAATCCTACAGCATTATAATGCCCGCCTAACACCTACGTTAAAAGGCCAAGTACTCTTTTCTGAAGGCGACAACGCTACGGATTATTTTCAGGTGAAGGACGGACAGGTAAAAATGTACACGCTCAATGCGGATGGACAGGAATTTGCGCAGGGATTTTTTGAAGCCGGAGAAAGTTTTGGTGAACCGGCCTTGCTGGGAAATTTTCCATATCCAAGCAGCGCTATAGCTGTAACTGCTTCAAAAATCTGGAGGCTGCCACGCCCACAGTTTCTACAGTTGTTAAAGGATCACTTCGAGCTGCATCT
Source organism: uncultured Cytophagales bacterium (assembly GCA_964488435.1). Taxonomy (GTDB): domain Bacteria; phylum Bacteroidota; class Bacteroidia; order Cytophagales; family Spirosomataceae; genus JBEBSO01. The sequence goes on from CAZAVR010000005.1 coordinate 20,106, forward strand.
GAAGCTCGACAAAACACTTTGCCATCGCCTGCAATACAAGGCAATGATCCTTGCAGAAATATCCTCGCACACACCTGAGCACCGCCTCACGACTATTCTGAATTACCTAAAAGCAAAAATACATTCAGGCGAAGCAGAAAAAATTCTGATTCCGTATACACGGCAGCAGTTGGGTGACATGACCGGACTTCGTGTAGAGACAGTCATTCGCACGGTAAAAAAGATGGAACAGAAAGGAATTCTGTTCCTGGATGGAAGAAAAATAAAATTCTAGATTATGGAACCTCACTTTTATACAGTTAATGTATCATGGAGCAACACCCGGAAAGGCATGATGTGCTCGCCTGAACTAATGGCATCAGCCAACACCGGAAGCTGTATTGAGGTTGCTACACCCCCGGAATTTCCAAATGGAATCCCCGGCATCTGGTCGCCAGAGCATTTATTCACTGCCGCAGTAAGCAGCTGCCTAATGACAACTTTTCTTGCCGTTGCAGAAAATTCAAAGCTTGAGTTCATCTCTTTTGACTGTCATTCAAAAGGAAAACTCGAGCAGGTGGATAACAAATTTGTCATGTCAGAGGTAATTCTTGAGCCCGTGCTTGTGATCCGGAATGAACAGGATCGCGAGCGGGCCGAACGGATTCTTCAAAAAGCCGAAGCTGCCTGCCTGATCAGCAATTCGGTTAAATCAAAAATTACCATGGCTGCCTACGTCACTGTGGGGTCATAAGCCCAAGCTTGTGCATGAACATCTGGGCGATGGTATGTGCCCGCGTTTTGGCTTCTTCGGCTACAGGTCCGCTAAAATGAAAATTTACTGTTTCGGTAAACAGCTTCAGCCATTGCTGAAAATGCTTTTGGTCAATCTTCAGGCCTATATGTTTTGGAAACGGGCTGCCTGTATATGATGCATCACCCAACAGTATGGATGACCAGAAATTATACATAGTCGGTAAATGATGCGGCCAGTCGAGATGCGCAAAAACGGGCGCGAGCAACTCATCTTTTCTCACCAGCGCATAGAACTCGTCTACGAGAATCTCAATTTCTTTACGGGATACAATATCGGTCATCTTAAAAATAGTTAAACCTGAAGCTCAGTCCGGTGAGTACAAAAAACATGGCCAGCACCGTCACTAGCACAATATGAAACGCAAGTTGCGGGAGTTTTTGTTCCGTAAGACGCGGAAGGATAAAGAACCGTGCATGAATAGCCAATGCTAATGTTCCTGCGAGCAACCCAAGCTTAGTCCATAAATAAACATGATGCGGAGTTTCGAGGCTCATCCAATGCCTGAACGGAACATAGATGAGTGCCATCGAAATGCCCGTAACAACCTGCATCAGCAATGCGGGCAATCCGATTTTTTCAAATTGCTTTTCAAAATCCAGAATAATCTGTGGATTTTTTTGCTTAAGCGCGTTGGGTAAAAAGCCAATGGATAATATCAAGTGCCCGCCAACCCATACGGTTGCACCCAGCACATGGATCAGGATCAGCCATTTCATGTTACAGATCTTTTCGTTTAAAAATAAACAGCGCTATACTCAGCGGAATCATCACCCAGGCAACAAGCAACACCGATGAAAATACTATTCCCTGATAGCTTCCGAAAAACTCTTTATAAAAAGCACCCGTGTAGCCCATTAGCGCAGCGACATCCATCTTTAGTAAGATCATAATTCTAGCAAGGTCAATCGGGTTCAGTGCAACCAGTGCCAGAGTGGCTTTTTCCAATGGGTAATCGCTGAAGGAGTAAATGATCCAAAGCAGGAGTCCGTCATAAATTAGTGAGAAGTAAAACCAGAACAGCAAGGCGATACCGATGGCTTTTGCTTTATCCCGCGTGATCACAGAAGCCAGGAACGCTAATGAAACAAAAACGATCGTAAGGAAAGTACCGGAGTACAAAAGCATGATACTTTCAGTTCCTGCGCCATAGAGGACCATTGGGATGCCGGTACTCACAACAAATGCCAGGCAAAGCGAAAGAGTCAAAGCTAAGAACTCGCCTAAAAAAACCGTTCGCCTGTTAACGGGCTGCGCCAGCATAAGCTCAATAAACTCATACGAATTGTAAAAGTGTACAGTTGTAAAAACAATACTGATGAGCGGAACCACGATCAGTACAATGTTCATCAGGCTGAGCATGACCTTCGAGCTATCGCCATCGAGCTGGAACAAGGCTAATGTACTGATCAATAGGAACAGGGCATAGGCTAGCACAAACCGGCTCCGCAGCACATCGTAAAAAATATATTTCAGAATGCGGGTCATGATTTTACCGGGTTTTCATTCTGCATGTCCGTAATAAATTTTGCGATCGCTTTTCCAAGTCTGCTTTCTCCAGTACTGCCCTTCAATTCTTCGATTGAATTATCATATCGTATACTCCCTTCATGCAAATAAATTATACGCTCAGCAAGCTCTTCGAGGTCGCTCATAATATGCGAGGTAACAATGATCAGCTTTCCTTTTTTTCTTTCCTGAATGATTTTTTCTTTCAGAAGTTCAACGGACACTGGATCAAGCCCGGCTGTTGGCTCGTCCAGAATCAGGACAGGCGGATCAAATAAAAATGCAAGCGCTGCGCTTACTTTCTGACGTGTGCCGCCAGATAATGCATGCATACGTTTATCGGAGATTTTCTTCAGCCCGAACTGATCAACGAGTGTTTCATCCTGGCTTATTTCATTCCTGCGGATGTTTTTGATCATCTCAAAGAGCTGACCGATACGCATATTGGCGGGATAACGGCCGATCTGCGGCATATAACCTATCTTTTCGCGATAATGCCAATCGTTGCGAATACTCTTTCCATCTACCAGTATTTCTCCTGAAGCCGGTATAACCATGCCCAGCAATGCTTTGATCAAGGTTGTTTTCCCGGATCCGTTAGGACCGATAAGGGCATAGGAATTACCGGGAAGCAACTCGAGCGAGATTTCCTTTAACGCCTGCACTTTTCCGAAATTCTTACTTACCTGTCTGAACGAGATCATACGGCTTCATTAATGGAAAATTGTCCTTCAGGTTTTCAGGTGTGATCGCAGGTATTGCTTTCTCGGCACGATCGAGCGTGAAAACAAAAAAACTTCGCCACAACAGCACCGAGGTTGGTACGCGCTCCATCACGGTGGCAAATAAGCTGACGGGTCTGAATGGAACGTCACCCACACCGTTTTTATCCAGGTCGTAGCCTTCGTAGTGATCCCAATAGTTGCCGTCAATCTTGTTAAGCACGAGTGAGCCATTGGTAGCGAGATCGAACGAGTTGCCGCTAAAATTATTATTTGTAAACACATTGCTTTCACAGCTTGCCTGAAGCTTTACCGCATAGCCGTTTCCGGAAAACTCATTCTCTTCCAGGGTTATCCGGCTTGAACCTTCCATTACCACCGCTGCGGAATTTTTGCGGAAACGGTTATTCTTCACCTGGCTGTCGCTTATTTCTTTTAGTAACAGCCCGTAAGCTGATGCGCCCCAATTGAGCTCAAATGTATTTCCGTGCATCTTCACGCGCTTGGAATACATCACCGCAACGCCCGCACCGTTGTTTAAAAAGGTATTATTTTCATACTCATTGTCATGCGAAAACATGAAGTGCAAGCCGTAGCGCAAGTTTCCTTCACTGTGATTATTGGATATCCGCGAGTTGGTTACAAACTCAAAATAAATTCCATCGCGAAAACCCTGCATGTGGTTGTTGCGAACGGTGATGTTATCACATTTCCATAAATGGATGCCGTTTCCTATCTGGTGCTCAGCTTCAGCATCTGAGGCAAGGGCATTATCTTCTATCGTAAGATGCTGCGAGCCGGCCGCATAGATTCCGAAGAATGTATTTTCAAAACGGTTGTTCCGAACAATGATACTTTTTGAGTCAAGAATTTTAAGGGCTGCCAGGTCCTCAATGCTGGCAATGCCAGTGTCGCGGAAAGTAAATCCGGAAATCATGCCGCCCGGTGCATGAACCGTCAATATCTCTACATGGTTTTCACCATCCAGTACAGGAAAGTTTTTTCCGAGCAGAACAACTGACTTTTCAAGGATGATATTTCCTTCGCGGTAAATACCAGGCTCAACAATAATTGTATCGCCCGGCTGCGCAAGCGCAATAGCTTTTTTAATACTCGTTAACGGACCTTTTTTGCTTACACGAAAAGTACTCGCACTGGTTAAACTGAAACAGCCTATGCAAGCAATAAGAAGGATGTACTTCATTTAGCTTTCGTTGACACTTCGCTCCAGTTCAACATGTTTCCTTTCAATTCTGCGTTATACTTCTGGCGCGCATCGTCAGTCTCAAAGGCAGCAATTCCGCTGCCCATCGGACTCCGGATGTTGTCGGATTGTAAATAGAATGCATTCTCGGCCGGGATTAGCCTTCCAGGCTGTGAATAATCAATAGTAAGCGTATAGCTGATGGATTCATCATTGAGATAACCGGAATTGCTAAAGTCGACCATACAATTGACATCATCAAACTTGTACACCTTGCCTTTACTTGTAACCAGTTCAGCGCCAAATTTATGGTCCATCAAGGTCATCTTACAGGTATGACAGCTATCGGTGCCGTACCGTATAGCTTCAGGCTCTGGTTTACATGAAAACAAAATGACTGACAAGATTATAATACTCCTCTTCATACTTTTTTACGCGATAAGAACCATTCAAAAAACAAAACGCCAGCTGCGAGAACGCCCGAACACATAAACAGCCATCCGCCAACATCCGGTCCGGAGAACGCAGTAAAGTTTAATAAGATCTTCGTACCGATTAACGGTGGCTGATAGGACATTCCTGGCACTACGATAGGGGCGGTAGGATCGAGGTTGTGGCCGTACTCGTATCCCCATAGATAAAAATCAATTAATGCGGCAATGCCTGCTGATACAATCAACAGCACGTAAATACCAATCATGTACCGTTTGTTGATCAGGGCTGCCAGCACCCCAACCCCAATTAGAATCCCAACCAGATAGATCATGTATTGAAACTCAGGGAACATGTTTACATCAATGTGCTTCATGCCGATATAATGGTTAAGTGCGCTGATAATCTTCACATCGCCCGTTAAGGTGTTGATCCAGATTTTCATTTCCAGCCCTTCCGGGTATTGTGGTGCCCACATTAAGATCTGCCAGAGCGGAACAAAATAAGCAGAGACCATGATTAAAGCGGAAACTAAAACTATCAGACGAGAAAATGGCTTTAGTGTGTTTTTCATATAGTGTTAGTAAGAAGGTTCCGCCCCGCTGTATGTCGGGAACGGAACCTGATTCAACCCCTGAACTATGTAACGAATAACCAGCTTCGCTGACTGATCACTCGGTTTTGCCGGTTGAAAACTTCAAAGGTGTATTGCTTCCTGCGGGAGAAACCCGTACATAACCTGACATCTCCTGGTGAAGTGCTGAGCAAAAGTCTGTGCAATAAAAAGGAACCACGCCTACTGTAGTAGGTTTCCATTTCAGAGTTTGTGTTTCGCCCGGCATAATTAATATTTCCGCATTTAAAGCTCCTTTAATGGCAAATCCGTGCGGAACATCCCAGTCTTGCTCGAGGTTAGTTACATGGAAATAAACTTCGTCACCTACACGAACGCCTTCAATATTATCTGGCGTTAAGTGCGAACGGATGGCAGTCATATACACATGTATTTCATTTCCCTTGCGTTCGACTTTAGTCTGACTTTCGCCTTTGGCTGCATACGGGTGACCATTTTCTTCGATCTTATAGATCTTGGTCGACTTCGGCATGATCAAACTTGCCGGGATTGCTTCTGCATAATGTGGCTCCCCCGTAGTCGGGAAGTCGAGCAACAGCTTCATCTTTTCACCTGAGATATCATACAGCTGCGCGGACTGAGTAAGTTCAGGGCCAGTTGGCAGATAGCGGTCTTTCGTGATCTTGTTGTACGCGATCACATACTTGCCGTATGGTTTTGCAGTCGGGCCGCCCGGTACACATAAGTGTCCGATAGAATAATAAGTCGGTACGCGGTCCAATACTTCCAGCGTCCTAACATTCCATTTTACAATTTCGGATGATACAAAGAACGAAGTGTATGCGTTTCCGTTTGCATCAAACTCAGTGTGTAACGGTCCTAGACCGGGCTTTTTAACTTCTCCGTGTAATGCCGACTCGTATTTAATCACTGGTATGCCGTTAAAGTCGCCTTCGAAATCTTTTTTCGCAATCGCATCCTGGATTTTGCTGAATGAGAACACCGGCATCATTGCAGCAAGCTTTCCACTTCCAACAATGTATTCTCCTGAAGGGTCAACATCACAACCATGTGGCGATTTGGGGCAGGGGATGAAGTACACAATGTCCGGGAAGTCAGCAACATCCAGCACAACAACTTCATTTTCAATGGTTGAGGTTGCAGAATGTGTTTTATCGTCATACACATTATGTGCATATTTTGCTTTTTCAATCCGGCCTTTGCCTTGAGAGATGTATTCTTCCGCCTTCTTCCAGTTTACTGCCATGATGAAGTCCTTATCTTTCTGTGAAGCGTTAACTTCCAGCAGGGTATAGGCTTGCTCAGTGTTATAGGTAGAAAAGAAGAACCAGCCGTGCGAAGGACCTTTGCCTGCGCGGCTCAAATCATAATTAAAACCGGGCGTCCGCAATTGGAATGCAATGTTCATGCGGCCGTCCTCCGGATTTACTTTAATGAAGCTAATCGAGCCCTTGAAGTTTTCCTTATATGAGCTGATGGGCACATCTTTGTTATCGCCCAATGGTACGCTGAAGCGCGTTCCTGCGACCACATACTCGGTGTTTTCTGTGATGAAAGGCGAGGAGTGATTTCCGCCACTATTTGGGATCTCTAAAATTTCCTCTGTGCGGAAGGAGTTGAAGCTTACCCGTGCAACACGTGGTGTATTGTTGCCGTTAGCAAATATCCAGCGGCCATCATGCTCACCTTTTGTTGTTGATAACGCAATGTGATGCAGATCATCCCAAGGCACAAAACCCTGCGATGTGTTCAGCATTGGTTTGGTTTCCTCGCTGTAGCCATAACCGCTTTCCGGTGAAACCGAAAACACCGGCAGAATTCTGAATAAACGACCTGACGGAATTCCATACACACCGATCTGGCCGTTAAATCCCCCCGATACGATATTATAGAACTCATCATATTTACCAGGCGCTACATAAACTTTGGATGCGGCATCGCCCATCGAAACTTCTGCAGGGCCTTTCGGCTTACAGTTGCTGAGTATGGCCAATCCCACAAAGGCTACTAAAATTTTTTTACTATATATTCTCATAAATGGGTTGTTAATGTTATTTCTTTTCAGGAGGCAGCAATACCGCATCGATTATGTACACGACACCGTTGGAAGCTTTTACCACTCCCAACACATTGGCGTTGTTTACCGTTATCTTGTCGCCTTTCTTATTGAGCGTGATATTATCGAGGTTAACCTGGTTGAGCGTCATTCCATCCTGAACCATTTCTTCGCGGATTGTGCCTACGTACACATGATATTCCAGAATGTTACGAAGTGCATCCTTGTTTTCAGGTTTCAATAAGTTATCGAGCGTGCCTTCCGGAAGTTTGTCGAACGCATCGTTCACAGGAGCAAACACGGTGAAAGGTCCCGCATTTGATAAAGCATCTACATATTCTGCAGCCTTTAAAGCTGCCACCAGGGTTGTATGCTCAGGCGAGTTAACTGCCACTCGAACGACATCGCGCTCGGAGGTTTCATCCTGAACAGCGGATTGTCCGGCACCCGGGGCCGAGTCAGTTTCAACGGTGTTTTCAGGTGGTGTTTGTGAGCCGCAGGCGAATGCCAGCAGTAACGGAATAAGCAGTATGCGTTTCATTGTTTTATGTGTTAAGGTTATTTTTCACCGTCATTCTTACGCATGTACTCCAGGATGTCGCGCGCGTCACCGATCGACACGTTTTGATTGGGCATGCGCATGAGACAAAGCTCAAGCAGCTTTTGTGCTTCTGGATCTTTATCGAGCATCACATCCACGTTCGTAACCATATTCATGATCCACTCAGGCTTTCTGCGTTTCGTAATATCCTTCCAGCCTGGCCCTACAACACGGGTTTCATCTGTACGATGACATGCCGAACATTTCATTTCATAGATGGCAAGGCCCCGCTTCACTCGTTCCTGGTCAAGCGGACTTTCAAGCGTTACGCTTGTAACCTGACCAATGCCTTTGGCCGGATCAGTAACAGCAGCCACTGCATTTTTGCCAGATGCATCAGCACCCTCTTTATTTTCAACAGGTTTTTCCGGAGTACAGGCTGCCAGCATGGCAACAGCGGTAAGGAATAGAAATAGCTTTTTCATATCGTTTAATTACAGTTGGTTTTTGTCCGAAAATAGACTGATAAACCTTGTGAGATTATGATCAGGATCATATCCGGATAACAATTCATCGACTAAAACCGCCACCCCGCTCCCTGTCAAACCACAGACAATAGTGCAATTGGTTAAAATAGAATGCTATGCGTAAAATCATGTGGCGGATTGATTTTTATCAGTATTCAAAAGACATAAGCGTAGTAGCTTTTGGCAATAAAACACTGATGCTATGAGAATCCTGCTTTTGATTTTGATAATCGCTCACGGCCTGCTGCATGTGTTGGGCTTTGTGAAAGCGTTTAAACTTGCACCCATGACGCAGCTTCCGCACCCGATCAATAGAACGAATGGAGTGCTGTGGCTGATTGCTGCGCTGATGATCATTACGTGCGGAGTGTTGTTCTACACCTTCACCGAAGGATGGTGGATACTCGGAGTTGCTTCTGTTTTGATATCAGAGTATGTTATTATTAAAGACTGGGAAGATGCCGGTCTCGGAACTACGCTCAATATTTTGCTGCTGCTAATAAGCTTACTCGGCTTCATCTTCGGCTGATATATGAAAGCGTTTATCGAAAGCCCACTTAAACGCAGGTATTACCGGGAGGTTAGCCGTCACCGCGAGATTGGCAATCATCAAAATATTGGATTGCTCACTGGGTCAGACATCATACATCTGCCGGAATTAATCCAATTGTATCTGCGTAAGTGTGGTGTGGTAGGCGAACCCAGGGTGCGAAGCTTTAAAGTTGAATTAGCCGGACAGCTGCGCAAGAAATCGGATGGTGTGTGGATGCCTTTTCATTCGCAGCAGTATAATTTCATTGCGACTACAACACGGCTCTTTTATATGAATGCCGTGATGAAGCATTTGCCAATAGTGGGCTATCATTACTTCCGAAATGGCGTAGCGTACATGGACATTCGTCTGTTGTCGTTATTCAGGGTTCAGTATGCAGCCGGTGATAATATGAATAAAGCAGAAACTGTAACCTTCTTTAATGACATGTGCTGTCTCGCACCCGCAACATTGATTGACCCCCGTATTACCTGGACAGTGGTCAGCAATACCTGCGTGAAAGCAATTTTCACCAACCGCGGGATCACAATTTCTGCACATTTACATTTTAATGAACGGAATGAGCTGATCAACTTTGTTTCAGACGACCGCTGTGCGCTTAACGATGATGGCACGTGTAAACTGTTACGCTGGTCAACACCGTTAGGCCAGTACGATAGCCGGCTGGGATTTCATTTGCCGCGCCATGCCGAAACCGTTTATGAATATAACGATGGACCGTTTACCTACGGCATCTTCGAGGTAGTAAGCGTAAGGTACAATATATGAAGGCGACACTCAACAAAGCCTGGCACGAAAAGCATCGGATGCCCAACAACCCAACGCTCACGCAGCGAATGAACTGGCACGCAGCGCATAAAAAAATGCGGTTGCCGACCTGTTCCACAAAGATTGCTCCAACAGATGAAAGAAAAAGGATTAATATTTTAAAAGATGAAAACCCTCAGTGCCAACTCACCCGAGCTTCGGAAATTCTTAAAGTACATTACCCTTCTTTTATTGTTGTTGAATGGAGTAAGCGCATTGGTGGGCGGCATTCCGATGATCGCCTACCCGAACGGCAGCGCAAATGGTATTTCCCTGAGTTACCTCGAGCACTCACCCTTCACCGACTTCCTGATTCCTGGACTTGTGCTGGTGGTTTGCAATGGTGTTCTTAGCCTGATGGTGTTTATTTCACTGGTTATGAACATACGCCATCATTCCTTGTTTGTGCTGGGACAGGGGGTTATTTTGCTAGGCTGGATTGGTATTCAAATGATTATGCTACGTGAAGTGAATTTTTTGCATGTGGCATTTGGATCAATTGGTATAACGTTGATTTTTTTAGGTAAGTATATGAGCAGATTTGAATTTAAATGAAGCTTATATCAAAAATCAAAACATGTTCAGAAACTGTTGCTACACAATTGTACAAGCACCACCTGCACAGGCAGCCTCTGCCTGCAGATCGGTCAAATCATCAGGCTCAAACACATTCGATAAATCCAATTCCGTTAAGCTCTTTTC
>CAZAVR010000006.1:0-15454 GCA_964488435.1 uncultured Cytophagales bacterium
GCCATGGCTCAGAACCAAAGGGACATGTACCAGAGGCAGTATGAGCAGGCAAGACTGGAACTGGCCGCTCTGGAAAAAATTACAGACACCCCTTCCAATGGGAAGGCCATCATGGGCTCACTGATTGAGACCTCTCTTGGGTGGATATTTATCTCGGCGAGTCTGGGAGAAATAGAGTTTGAGAACACCAAAATATGGGTGGTCACCTCCAAATCTCCTATAGGTCAGGTGATGCTCGGAAAAGGAGAAAGGGATCGGTTCCAATTCCGAAACAGAGAATTCCTTATCAAGGCAATTCACTGAAATCTATCCCGCAGCCTGCCCTGAAAAATAGGCCAGGACTTTTTCGGCTTTGTCCTTACCGATCAAAGTGGCCAATTCATCGACAGAGCTGCTTCTTATGATCTTAACCGACTTGAAATGTTTGAGCAGTGTCGTAGCTGTTTTTCTACCTATGCCTTCTATCCCCTCCAACTCACTTACCAGGCTGCTTTGACTTCTTTTATCCCTGTGAAAAGTAATAGCAAACCTATGTGCTTCATCGCGGATCTGCTGTATCAGTTTCAATGACTCGGACTTTTTATCTATATAAAGGGGTAGACTATCGCCGGGAAAATAAATTTCTTCCAATCTCTTCGCTATGCCTACGATAGGAATTTGGCCATAAATATTCAACGCTTTCAATGCGTCGCAAGCGGCACTGAGCTGTCCCTTTCCGCCATCTATCACGATCAGATCAGGCAGCGGTTCGTTCTCGTTGATAAGGCGGGCATAACGCCGCCCGACGATCTCCTGCATGGATGCAAAATCATTGGGGCCGACCACGGTTTTGATGTTGAAGTGGCGGTAGTCTTTTTTGGATGGTTTTCCATTGCGGAAACAGACCATGGCAGCAACAGGGTGAGTCCCCTGAATATTGGAATTATCAAAACACTCGATATGACGTGGGAGGGCTTTCAACTGCAGATCCGTTTTCAATTTGATAAGCACCCGATCCCTTCTGGACGATGAGGCCGACTCTTCAGCAGCCCGTCTTTCTGCCACTTCCCTTCGGTAATAAAGCACATTTTTCAGAGACAACTCCAATAACTTACGCTTGTCGCCGATCTGCGGCACAGTCAATTCGAATTTAAAATCTACATCGGGACGAATATTGGTAATTACCTCTTTCGATTCATTTCCATATTTCTCCCTCATTTCGACGATCATCATCGCCAACAGCTCCTCATCGCTTTCATCCAGCTTCTTTTTGATATCGAAAGCCTCCGTGGCGATTACATACCCGTTGGTCACTTTCATATAATTAAAATAGGCGGCAGTCTCGTCGGAAACCACAGTCAACACATCGACATCGCCGATACGGGGATTTACAACTGTAGTTTTTACCTGAAAGTCGTCCAGCATTTCCAGCTTACTTTTCCAGGAATGAGCCGCCTCAAATTCCATCCTGGCGGCCGCATCAGTCATTTTCTTCCGGAAATACTGATGGGGAGACTGCAGATTCCCCTTCAGTATATGCCGTATTTGTTCAATTTCGGCGCAATAATCCGCTTCGGCCACTTTGTCTTCGCAAGGACCTTTGCAGTTTCCAATATGATATTCCAGACAAACTTTAAATTTCCCGCCTTTCACATTGGCCTGGGTGAGGCTGAGTGTACAGGATCTAACGGTATAGAGTGCCCTGAACATATCCAAAAGCACATGCATAGTACGCACACTGGCAAAGGGCCCAAAGTACTCTCCCTTTTCCCTCTCTACTTTACGGGTACTTATCACCCTCGGGAAACGTTCCTTTGTGATGCAAATGAACGGATAGGTTTTGTCGTCCCTCAGCAGAATATTGAACTTCGGCTGATAATTTTTGATCAGCTGATTCTCCAGCAAGAGCGCTTCCCACTCTGTGGGTACGATCGTAAACTCAACCCTTCTGATCTGGCTAACCAACTGAAGTGTTTTACGACTATGCTGATTGGATTTAACAAAATAACTGCTAACCCTGTTCTTCAGATTTTTGGCCTTGCCCACATAGATAATGTCGTCATTCTCGTTGAAATAACGATAAACCCCCGGTTCTGTAGGGATCGTGGCCAACAATACCTTGTAGTCTACTGAAGACATTATATAATGATCTTTTGCGGGATTTATTCCGCTATTGATGAAAATACAACCCGACCAGATGGGAAGCAGTCTCCTTCACCCTTTCAAAGGTTTCCGGCTCTGCTTCAGCCAGAGAAACAGGGCGATTCAGGACGGACACGGCACAAGTGATTCCCGCATCCCTGGCCTGTTTCGGTGTAATCTGCAGGGTTCCGCAAATCACAACCAGATCCTTCCTTTCTTCCCGGCACAAACCGGCCAGCCCCAGTATCAGTTTTCCGCTCAATGTCTGGCTGTCTACCTTCCCTTCTCCTGTAATCACCAGGTCCGCTTCTCTAATACGTTCTGCAAGGTTAGTTTGTTCCATCACAATCCTGACCCCCTCTTTCAGTGAGGCTTTGAGAAACCATGCGGCACCTGCGCCTACCCCGCCGGCCGCACCTGCACCCGGAATATGGCTGAAATCCGACCCAAAATACGCCGTCGCCACCCGAGCCAGATTCTTCAGACCGTCATCCAGTAACAGGACAGCCTCTTCATTTGCCCCTTTCTGCGGCCCATAAATCCATGACGCACCATTTTCACCGTAAAGGGGGTTGGTCACGTCACAAGCGACGATAATCTCTACTCCGCTCAAACCGACTTCTACATCCCGGCTTTCTATGCGCCGGATAGCACTTAAAGATGCGCCCACCGGTCTGAGTACCCTGCCGTCGCTATCCAGGAAAGTGTACCCCAAAGCCGCACCTAAGCCAATGCCGCCATCCGTAGTGGCGCTGCCGCCGATGCCGAGAACTATTCTATTCACGCCTCGTTTCAGCGCATCGCGAATCAATTCTCCAGTTCCGTAGGATGTTGTGTAGAGGGGATTTCTCTCCGCTGCAGAAAGCAAATGAAGGCCCGAGGCTGCGGCCATTTCAATAAAAGCGGTCTGGCTGTCTCCTGACAAGCCGTAAACAGCATCGATTGGTCTTCCCAGTGGATCGGCAACCCTGCAACTAACCATGGCCCCGCTTGTCACCCTGGTCAGAATAGCGGCAGTTCCCTCGCCGCCGTCTGCCATGGGAATGGCGATAATATTTGCCTCCGGGAAAACCTCTAAAACACCCTCTGTAAGTGCTGCACACACCTCCTCTGCTTCCAGAGAGCCTCTGAACTTATCTGGCGCTATTAAAATATTCATTCTAAAATTTTAAAACAATGCGCCTTCATCGTCAGATAATGAAGGAGGCATATAAGTGTCAGAGCTGTCTGCATGGACCCCTCCACAGTCGGGAAAATAGCCTTCCGGCTTGGCAAAAGGGCCTTTTCTGTAATCCGTGAGTGTGGGATCGGCATATACTTTCTGCATATACAACCCCCAGGCAGGCAAAGCGATCCTACCCCCCTGGCCATATTCTATGGTACGGAAGTGAATACTCCTGTCCTCCCCTCCTACCCAAAGTCCACTGACCAGATTCTGCGTCATTCCCATAAACCAGCCATCGGAATAATTGGAGGTAGTTCCTGTTTTTGCTGCTATTTCATTTCCCTCAGTCACACCATACGAACGAAGGCGCCCCGCCGTTCCGTTGCCATCTTCTACTGCACCCCTCATGATATACAGCATATTGTAGGCCATATTGGCGCTTATTTCCTGGTTTGACTTCGGAAAAAACTCCTGCAAAAGATTCCCGTAACGGTCCTCAATACGAAGAATCGTCAGCGGCTCCACAAAATGATCTCCTCCATTCACAAAAGTACTGTAAGCGTTCACCAAATCGAAAACTTTGACATCACTTGAACCCAGACACAATGCCGGAGTCGCCTGCAACGGAGAGGTGATACCTAATTTTTTTGCATATTCCACCACCTTATTCGGCCTCACCATCTTCATGATATATGCGCTTACCGAGTTGACCGACCTGCCTATAGCCTGGCGCAGGCTCAGATTATGGTAAGAATAACCTCCGGTAGCATTTTTGGGGGTCCATGGCACCATGACTCCGTCTTCCTTTCCGAAAGTTACAGGGGCGTCAGGCACCGAGGAACACGGATTAAGGAAGCCCTGATCCAGCCCGGCAAGATACACAAAGGGCTTAAAGGTCGATCCCGGCTGCCTTGCCCCCTGCCTCACATGATCGTACTTGAAATATTTAAAGTTTATCCCACCCACCCAGGCTTTTATATGCCCGTTACGCGGATCCATTGAGACCATTCCTGTTCTGAGAAAACGCTTGTAGTAGCGGATAGAATCAATAGGGCTCATCACCATCTCTTTTTCCCCTTCCCATGAAAACACCTTCATTTTATAGGGAGTCTTCATGACCTTCCAGGCCCCCTCTTCACCCAGATCCCGTTTCAGGTCCCGGAAGCGATCAGACCTCTTCACGGCTGTTTCGATGAAGCCTTTCATCTCCCTTCCGCTGTCATCAATCCACGGGTTTCGCCCCTTCCAGTGTTGATCGAAAAGCGCCTGCTGCTTTTTCATGTTGTCTACAATCGCCTCCTCCATATACTGCTGCATGCGCGAGTCGATGGTCGTATAGATTTTCAGCCCGCTGGTATACAAATCATACTCTGTTCCGTTGTTCTGATTGTATTGCTCAATCCAAGCTTTCAGGAAGTTTTTCTGAGACTCCCGGAAGTAAGGCGCCGGTCCGGTGTTATGACTCTCAACTGTAAAATTAAGCCCGAGAGGTTTTGCCTTTAAAAGTTCGTGCTTTTCCTCGTCTATAAATTCGTACTTGGCCATCTGGGAAAGCACGACATTTCTTCTTAGCAATGCCCTTTCCGGAAATCTCAAGGGATTCCAGTAAGTAGGATTCTGAAGCATCCCCACCAGAAGGGCGGCTTCGTGCACGTTGAGGTCCCACGCATCCTTGTTGAAATAAGTCTTCGCGGCTACTTTGACACCATACGTATTGTTCCCGAAAGACACCGTGTTCAGGTACATCATCACGATCTCCCGCTTGGTATACTTCTTCTCAAGCGTGACCGCGAGCATCCATTCTTTTGTCTTATTAATAGCTACTCTGACCAGGGGGATATAGCCAAGTATCCCCTGGTACTGCTTGGTTCTGGTTTTAAAAAGATTTTTAGCCACCTGCTGAGTAAGTGTACTCCCTCCTCCCGAACTCGTTTGCGCTGTTAAAATACCCTGCACCACACGAAGAAGGCTCCTGATGTCAATCCCTGAGTGTTTTCCGAAACGAGCGTCTTCTGTTGCTATGAGCGCTTCAAACAAAACAGGTGAGACCTGATCAAATTCAATCGGCGCGCGGTTCTCTGTAAAATATTTTCCAAGGGATTTCTGATCTTCGGATATCAGCTCGGAAGCAAGTTCACTTTTAGGGTTTTCAAGTGTCTTTAAATCAGGCATCGCACCAAATAACCAGAAAAGGTTAACGCGAACGCCCACAAGATATATAATGATGAAGCACACGAAAAAAGCTGCAAAACGCCACATTTTCTTTATTAAACCTCGATATTTCCCGGGCTGCAATTCAATCATGTCGTTGGATAGACTGGTTTATTCTATAAGTTAAGGACGATCTGGCAAAGATAAAGATTTTAAAACCTACCGCGCAAAGACGCCTGACCCGTAATGTCCAGCATTTCCTGCACCCTGGGCAAAAGCTTGCTATCGGGATACAGTCGGATAAATTCGTTAATGGCCTGTAAATAGGCATCTTTGCCCCTCACTTTACCAACGAGATAAATACGTAGTAAAGCGAATTTATCCTTTAATAAACTTCTCTGATATTTCGTAAGTGCCGCCTCTACTTCAGACAGTGCCTGGGCATAGGTACCTGTCGAATAAAGATTATAAATGGACTGGTAAACCTTTTCGGCCTCACCAGACTGCATATTAGACAGGTTTGACTCATCGAAATTGGCCAGCAAACGAGCATAAGTAGATCCCGGATATTCTGCAATAAGCCGGTCCTTCCAGCCATTTCGGTTTACATCAGTATCAGGAAGAGATAAAAACAGCAGATAGTAGACCTCCTCTTTAAACGATGTGCCGGGGTAATCCTTCAGTAATCGCTGAAAGGTAGCTGCGGCATTTTTCGGCTCTTTCAGATCGAACCTGTATATCTTACCCAATTCATATAATGCATTTTCCTTGATTTTATGCGAAATCCGCATGGAAGAATCTGTAAGAGGAACTTCACTTCGAAGCTGTTCCCTCCTTGCGTTCCACTCAGGCGAATTCTTCTCCATGGCCTTGACTACCTTCTCCTCCTCCGGTAAGGAGACTGCTGTTCCCTGGGCCCCTGAAGTAGTATTTGTTGCAAAGGCTATGTTCTGTTTGTTGGAAAGTCTCCAGTTGTCCTCCAGAACCCGGTTACCCCATACCCGTTTAAACTCAGATTTGCCCTTGATGATCGCTGCAGGATCATAAAGGACCCAACGCCTACCTGCGGGCACATTCCGCGGCGGGACTGCAGGCGTTTGCCCGGCGTCATCTTGTCTGGAACTTTGTTCAGCCAGTTTTACTCTATCCTCCTCCTCGCGGGTGATTACCTCATCCAGCCGCCGGTTCAGAACATCCGCCGGCAACCCGGCAAGCAACTGAAGGCTGTCCTCTCTTTTCAAAAGGTCCATTTGCCGGACAAATTCGTCCAAAGCCTTTTTACGATCAGTGAGTGTTCTGAAGTCGGGCGACCGCGGCGGCAGTGTGGCCAACGCGCTATCATAGTACATTTTGGATATTTCATACTGCCCCAATTTGTCGTTATGAATACGCGCCATCTCCAGGTAAGTATAAGGAATCTGCGTGAGATTGGTTTTGCCGAAGACGACCGATTTCTGAAAATAACCAAGCGCCAGTTTATTGTTTCCCTGATGCTCGGCAAGCATACCCATGGTAAAATAAATCCGGTCCTGCAGATCATTATTTTTACGATCCCGCAGCATTTTTTCAAACCCCACAGACGAAAGACTCATTTTAGGGTTTAAAATCACCTTGTTCTGAATAGAGTTCAATCTGGCAAAAAAGGCAAGATCGTATACCGCTTTGTTGTTGTCTGCTTTTTTGTATTGCTTATTGGCCAGGTCATACTTCTCAAGGTCGTCGTACAACTGGCCCATTACGAAATGTATCCTGGATTTGGCAGCGGACTTTTTCATCAGCGGGAGTGCCTCTTCTAATATCGCTACGGCGAGTAGAGATTCACCCCTTTGCTGGTGCAGATAGGCTTTGGCCAGGTAATAATCTCTGGTGGTTTGCTTCGACAGGGGCTGTAATCGCAGGTACTCCGCTACATTCAGCGCATTTGTATAATCTTTACGATCAATATAGGCTCTCATCAACCAGGTAAGCGCTTCATTTTTGTCATTTTCATCTTTACCATTGGCGAAGACGTATCTGAAAGCTTCGACGGCGTCGTCCCATTCGCCCAGGTAAAGTCTGGCTTTACCAAGTAAAGTGTAGCTATTATCAAGCCACCTGCTGTTCTGATGCTTCTCGGCGACAACCGAAGCTTTCTTAATGGCATCTTCCAAAAGGGGCTTGTACCGATGGGTGATCAGGGTATCAATGGGAGGCAGCACGGGAAGAAAGGTATTATAGTTATCCTTGTGCTCTTTGCTTACGGCGAGCTCCACAGAATCTATGTCTGCCTTCGCTATATAATAAGCATTATAACGGGAAGTTACATTATGATACCCCACACTTAACGATCTGCTGCTGTATTGTGAGCACCCGGAAACGAGGCATAAGAATACAAGGACAGTCATCCAGGAGAGGTAGCTGCCCGATCGTTGGGAGTATGTTTTTGGAAAGTTCTTCAAAGTCAATAAACTGTAATTTACAGATTTACCATTCAAAGAAACGCAGAAATTTATAATTCCGTATCGAATCTCAATTGATTATACAAAAATCAGCGTGAAATGACGTAATTTGAATAATGAAAAATGATTTAAAGAATCCAGTGAATAAGGGAGCCAACAGTTACCTGCGTTTTTCTGCTCTTGCCTTTCAGATGCTTGGTGTGATTGCAGCTTTTACCTACCTGGGCTATAAGCTGGACGAATGGAAGGGAAGCGTGATTCCCGTTTACACACTTGTGTTATCCCTGATATCGATCGCTGCATCCGTTTACCTGTTCATACGAAGCGCAATCAAATGACTCCCGAAGCACTTGCAGCTTCCAAAACATAAAATAAATCTTATTTCAACCCTTTAAATTGGGGATGAAAGGTCAAACCGTGCATGGCAAGAGCCTCCGACTTATTTATTATTACGCGATCAAAAGATAACCCATGGTACAAAGTCTTGTATTCTCGGCCCTCCTGGGCGTTGCATTATTTATAGTTCAAAACTTCGGACCGGCAGCCTGGCTGCACGATAAGGTCTGGTATATACTGACATTCTTTTTTGGGATATCAATGTTCATTAATCGTCTGATGGAACAGGGATTTCGCAATAAGCGCGAAAAATTTGTACAATTCTACCTTTCCACGATTGTAGGGAGACTCATCCTTTGTTGTGTTTTTATAGGAATTATGCTGTATACCGGCCTTGAAAATCCCTTTCTGTTCGTGGTCAATTTTTTTGCACTCTATTTATTTTACACATTTTTTGAAATCTATATTTTGTATCGTAAATTGCGCCGCGATTCGTAAAACGTACAATTTATTCATCCCTATGATTAGTTATTTCCGCCGTAGTTTTTTCGGTTTTTGTTGCGATAAGTGTGTTGGCATCGGGCTCATTAATGGCTCAGGAAGAACACAATCACCAAAACCACGAACAGCATGATCACGGTCAACATGGTCAAGAGCAACATGGTCATGAAGGATTAAAAGATAAAATCGCTCACGCCGAACACACGGCTGAGGAACATCTGAAGGAAAACGAAGAAAAGTTCGATATCGGAAAAATGATCATGCACCATATTGCAGATTCACATGAATGGGAATTTGCACATGGCGTTGTTATACCTCTGCCTGTCATACTTTACTCAGCCGACCGGGGTCTGGAAGTTTTCAGCTCTGCCAATTTCCATAACGAACATCACGAATACAACGGTTATCATCTTGTACACGGTGAATCCGAAAAAATTGTACCGACAGACAGTTCACGTGAAATATTTGATTTTTCAATCACGAAGAACGTGGCGTCTATGTTTTTGAGCGCGTTTCTTCTTATACTGATTTTCCTTTCTGTCGGCAAGTCATATACAGAGCGGAGAGGTAAGGCGCCGAAGGGATTACAGGGAGCAATGGAAGTGATCATTCTGTTTATCCGTGACGAGGTGGTAAAGCCCAATATAGGGCCCAAATACGGCAAGTACCTTCCTTACATGCTTACCTTGTTCTTTTTTGTTTTGATTAATAACCTGCTGGGTCTCCTTCCAGGTGCGGCTAACGTGACGGGCAACATTGCCATTACAATGGTTCTTGCATTGATCACATTCATTATCGTTCATATCAATTCCAACAAGCATTACTGGCTGCACCTGGTTAAGCCGACAGGTGTACCCGCCGCTCTGTTGCCCATTATGATACCTGTTGAGTTTGTCGGCGTATTGATGAAGCCGTTTTCCCTGATGGTTCGTTTGTTTGCCAATATCACAGCGGGACACATCATCCTTCTGAGCTTATTCGGTCTTATATTTATATTTAAGAGTTTTGCTATTGCTCCGGTCATCTCCGCATTTGCGCTTTTCATGAACTTTATTGAGATCATGGTTGCGTTTATTCAGGCGTTTATTTTCACCCTTCTTTCTTCGATGTACATAGGAAGTGCCATTGAAGATAACCATGAAGCGGATCACGGGCATTGATTTTTAATCTTTTGTTTTTCAATTAATATATCTAAACAACACAATTATGTTACTTCAAATTTTGCTTCAAGCTGCTGAACAAAGCGGCGCAGGTATCGCTGTTCTGGGTGCTGGTATTGGTGCCGGCCTTGCTGCGATCGGTGCTGGTCTTGGTATCGGTAAAATCGGTGGAAGCGCAATGGAGGGTATCGCCCGTCAGCCTGAAGCTGCTGGCCGTATCCAGACTGCAATGCTTATCATTGCCGCTCTTATCGAAGCTGTGGCTTTGTTTGCTGCTGTAATTTGTCTGCTTATTTCTTTCAAATTGTAGTAAGCCATCGGTCCGGTTCATATTAGGTGTCCGAAAAAGACCGAAAAAGAAATTTTGCGGAAGCATTAGGCTTCCGCATCTTTAAACAAAAGATATCCAACGAAATTTCAACATTAAATTAATACAAGATGTCTTTACTTACCCCCGCAATCGGTTTGATATTCTGGATGCTTGTAGTATTCCTGCTGCTTGTTTTCATCCTGTCCAAATTTGCCTGGAAACCTATTATTGCCGGCCTTAAAGAAAGAGAGCACGAAATTCAGAGTGCATTGGATCTGGCTGAAAAAACCAAAGCTGAAATGGCTCAGCTTCAATCTGACAATCAGAAACTAATCGCGGAAGCGAATGCTGCCCGTGACAGGATCATCCGTGAAGCCAAAGAAGCCGGTGACAATCTTATCGCTGCTGCCAAAGAAAAGGCGACAGCTGAAGGCAATAAAGTGATCGAAAGTGCTCGTGAGACCATACGTAATGAGCAGCAGGCTGCGGTTAGTCAGCTTAAGAAAGAAGTAGCGGCTCTTTCATTGCAGATCTCCGAGCAGGTGCTGCGCCGCGAACTGAGTGACAAGCCTGCACAGGAAAAACTGATTGCAGATCTTGCGGCCAGTGCTAACCTTAATTAACATTTAAACCATTTCAGCATGTCAGTTAATACAGTAGCATCTCGTTATGCAAAATCGCTGATAGACCTCGCCAAAGAGAAAAACGTAGTAGATGCTGTTTATAAAGACATGCTTCTATTCAAGAACACAGCGGCTGAAAACAGAGGACTGGGATTGGCATTGAGCAGTCCGGTGGTGAGACACGAAAAAAAGCTTGGATTGCTTGCAGGACTTTTTAAGGATAAGGTTGACCCTGTATCTTATAGCATCTTCAATATTATTACCCGTAAGCACCGGGAGTCTATACTCCCGAATATCGCTGAAGAATTCATCAGGCAATATGACAGCTACCGGGGAATTCAGAAGGCTGTAGTTACCACAAGTATCCCGCTCAACGATGAGTTGCGTGCGAAATTTGTAGAAATTGTGAGCAAAGCCACAGGTAAGACCGTGGAACTTGAGGAAAAGGTGGATCCCGAGCTGATCGGCGGTTATGTCATTCGCGTGGGTGATCGTCAGTTGGATACCTCTCTGAGGAATGCATTGAACGAGTTGAAATTAAAGTTTCTCAATTGAGAGCGTTTATCATAGTTACAAGCAAAAGCGCCCGCATCAAAGAGATGCGGGCGCTTTTGCTTGTAAGGTTGTCTTGGGACAATGCAAATTAATGTCAGGCAACAAGTAATACTATTGCTCGCCGACAACCGATATAAAAGAAATTATTTCGAGATTTGTAAAGTAAATCCCCAGTAAACCAGGAATTTACTTTACATTCATTCACTCATCAACTTTACTGAAATCATGAACTTCAACTCAGCTTCCTGTATATATCTGGCGTGTATTCTAATCGCTGCTTCTTCCTGTAAAGACGGCCCATCCCTTTCGCCGGCTACATCCCACGGAGCCAATACATTCTCCTGTAGAATTGAAAAAGTGATTTGGGTGCCGGATGGATATACCGATCTGGGAGGCCGTATCAAACCGGTTTCAGGCGGCTTTACTTCCAATATCATCAATGACACATTAAACCTGTTTATCTCCGCCAAATCAAAAAACGGAACTGAAATAGAGATCTTCCTCCGCCATCCTACAGAGGGCGCTCATCTTCTGAATGCGCGAACCCATCGTCGGAGCCAGAACTTCTACCCCCTGAATTACGCCTGGTACAAAGATGCCCGTGGTAATGAATACATCACCACTGACCTGTCCGAAGGATCAGTTCATGTTTCAAAATCAGACAGCAATTCAGGCATAGTTGCAGGCACCTTCTCCTTTACGGCGGTCAACACAACCGGGCAAAAAGTAAGAATCACAGAAGGCCGTTTTGACATCAACACCAAAACGCTGTAACCCACTATCAACTAATTACTTAACAACACATACTATGCAAAAATTACATCGCCATTTACTTGGCATAGCATTGCTATGCCCCACAATTGAGGCCATCAGTCAGGAAAACTTTCACCGGTCGGCTGATCATAAAATGCAACACCTGGATAAGGCCTACGTGACCAGCGGCATCCTGTACGACCGGGTTTTTCCGACAGCAGCCCTTAACACCTTCAGCCCTGACCAGTCTGCAAACCATGGTTACTGGATACAAGCCCAGGCCGAATTATACGAAGCGAGCTATGACAAGCTCACTATACAGAAGCCCGAGACGATCTCGAGACTCGTCACGGAGGCCCTCGAAGTAAAAAAAAACATTCCCATCGGGATTCTTGCCGCACAGTTTCAGACCCTGAATCCGGATGCCCTGGAAAACGATAATAACCAACAACTCAGGCTGAAATCAGGCAGCCCAAAAGAACAAGCCTTCCTCTCGAAAAAGGTGGATATTGCCTCCGTCCTTGTCCCCTCAATCAGCAGGGGCCAACACCTCTTTTACCTACCTGGCTGGGCAACTTTCTGCAATACCGACGCCTCCATTTCCTCTGTCGAAGTACAGTTTGGAGCAGGGAATCCGGTACATATACTCACACCCGGAGGAGAACCTGTGCCTGTCAGCTACAGCGATCCCGGCGAAAAATCAATTACCTACAAAATCAGATTTAGGGATGGAACAGAACGTGCAGCAAGGTCCAGTCTCCTGGTCACAGATAAGAATCCCGGCCATGGGGCCTCCAGACTGTCCTCCGGAACCTATCCCCGCACAGACAATCTATCCGTGATAGATTCGTCCAGGATATCTGCCAAAGTCGCTTTTCAGGGATATGACGAATCAGCTGCTTCCCCGGGCGAAGGTGACTATCTGACCTATTATGCGCAGGGAAGATCACATCTCCGGAAACCGATCATAATCATCGACGGATTCGACCCGCTGGACAAGCGGAAAGCCGATCACATCTATCAATCCAACCTCAATTACAAAACCAAAAGCGGTGTATCCGCGTGGTTGGGTGATGAACTCCGCTCAGACACCCCCGGCAACGGCTACGATATTGTCATACTCAACTTCCCAAATTACACCTATGGCCCTGCACAGCACATCCAGGTATGCCGATCGGCGGGGAGGCAAACAGTATGCGAAAATATCCCCGTCCAACCCATCAGAAACGGCGGTGCTGATTATGTCGAACGGAATGCGCTCGTCCTGGTTGCACTCCTGCAAAAAATCAATGACGAGCTAAAGGCCAATGGAAGCCAGGAGAAAATAACCGTTATCGGCCCCAGTATGGGAGGACTTATATCCAGATATGCATTGCGCTATATGGAATTGAACAATGAGCCTACCAATTGTAAACTCTGGGTGTCTTTTGATAGTCCCCATCATGGAGCCAATATATCCATAGGCATGCAGGAATTTCTTAAGTACATGGGCTATAATCTGGGGAATGAAGGTTCAAAAAATGCATTGGAGCAACAACTTAATTCCCCGGCGGCCAAACAAATGCTTCTTTATCACCATTTAGGGACCGTAAATGAACGTCTGGCCGGCGCCCCGGGTTTCAGGGAAAAATTTAGCCAAACCATGCTCCAACTGGGCTTTCCGCAATCTCCCTGCATCAGAAAGGTAGCTCTCAACAATGGAAGTAAAGCCGGAACCAAACAAAATTTCCACGCCTGTGCTGACGCACTCAAAGTACAAATGAACTTCACACCTCTCGGTAAAGCGGGGTGTGCGTTTCTTTTGGGGATTTTGTGCCTGTCCAGCACCGAAAGAATATTTGACGCAAACATATATACGTCCCCTGACAATCATGACAGATGCCTGATTATGAAAAAATCCTTTACGAACTTCGATCTGGGAAAGGCCGAAAGATTTGCTTATGGAACGGGGCAGCCGAGTACCGACCTCCTCCCTGGAGCCTATCAACCGTATTTTCAAGACATCGTAGAAAGCGCCAAAGATGAAAAATGGGTTTACAAAGCCGGCGGTACGGCTTATCTCCAACAGCCTACATTCATTCCCTCATTCAGCTCCTGGGGCATCCATAATACAAATATCAATTGGTCTTCTCCTATGAACGTACTAAATATACAGCGGGATACACCGTTTGATGCTATTTATGCACCGGATATCAACGAAGAACATACCCTCTTAACAGCGAACGGCGTTGAGTTCGTCAGGGCCCAACTTCAATTTGCCGATGAGTCGTGCCATACACCCACTGCACCGCTACCCGAAGGATGTTATACTATCAAAACTGCGCATTCAGATAAGCTCCTGCGGGGAGCTTCCAGCGCCGAGGGCGCTAAAATCATTCAATCAGGTCAGAGACCGGAAAATGACATTTTCAGATTAGAGCCGGACACACAAAATGCCTACAAAATTCTGGCAGTGAGCGACAAAAAATCCTGGACCGCACCCCAGCCGGATATAGACGGCAGCAAGTTCGTCCTTCTTCAAAACTATGGCGGATCAGCCAACCAAAAATGGTATATTTATGCTAATCTCCATGCAGAAACATTTCGAATACGGCCTCTCAATGCAATCAACTACCTGGCTGGTATGGAAAACAACAGCGCCACTGATGGCACCGCACTTCAGCTCGAAGCGACGTCGAGAGTTTATGAGCACCAGCAATTTATCATCTCACCGACAAGTTGCACGTCTGAACCCTATCAAAATCAAGAAAAAGGTGAAGGCCTGGCTGCCGAATATTTTAATAACACCCAATTAACGGGGCCGCCCATCATCAAAAGAACTGATCCCGTCATCGACTTCAACTGGCAGAACAGAGCGCCGGCCAACGGCATTCCACAGGATAATTTCTCGGTACGATGGACCGGGGAGATAGAAGCACCCGTCACGGGAACGTACACCTTCAAGACGCACAATGACGACGGTACCAGGTTGTGGATTGACAACAGGCTCCTCATTGATGACTGGAACGGACATGCACCGGAGTGGAGAGAAGGCGCGATCTCGCTGGTCGGCGGAAGAAAATATGCCATCAAAAAGGAATTCCTCGAAATGAGTGGCGAAGCACAGGCAAAACTCTACTGGCAATATCCAGGCAAAAACCTGGAGATCATTCCCACTCAGTTTCTATACTCATCTCAGGCATCGCCCATTCAGATCCCGGAGGAAAACCCCTCCTCAAAAGGGCTGATCGCGCAATACTATAACAATAAAGAACTAAGCGGTTCTCCGACGCTCACAAGGACAGACCCCGTCATCGACTTCAACTGGCAGAACAGAGCGCCGGCCAACGGCATTCCACAGG
>CAZAVR010000006.1:15554-28171 GCA_964488435.1 uncultured Cytophagales bacterium
CCCGTCATCGACTTCAACTGGCAGAACAGAGCGCCGGCCAACGGCATTCCACAGGATAATTTCTCGGTACGATGGACCGGGGAGATAGAAGCACCCGTCACGGGAACGTACACCTTCAAGACGCACAATGACGACGGTACCAGGTTGTGGATTGACAACAGGCTCCTCATTGATGACTGGAACGGACATGCACCGGAGTGGAGAGAAGGCGCGATCTCGCTGGTCGGCGGAAGAAAATATGCCATCAAAAAGGAATTCCTTGAGATAACCGGTGAAGCACAGGCAAAACTCTACTGGCAATATCCGGGACAAGGTATTCAGCTGATTCCAAACGGGAATTTGTACCCTGCTCATGAAAACACTTTCTCTCCACCACTAAATCCCTGCGATTTTACTGACCGTAATGCAGTAGGATACTGGAACGGGACACGTGTAGAAACAAGGCTCTATATAGTTCAGAATCAACAAAAGTGGGTATTGGTTACCGTAGAACAAAACTCGGCTCTTGACCGTCATTATCCCAGGGGAGACAATTTCTCCACAGAAGGAGGCATTCAATGGACTATTTCCAGACCTGAAAAAACGTGTTTCGGCGCCGGAGATACCGGTTGGTGGGGCTTATCCTTCCCTGAAGGACTGCCGGTTCCCAATAACTATAGAAAGGGAACAAGCCAGGATGGGGCTGTTTACTTTGAACTTGCAGGAGCAGCCAGAATACCCTTGTTTGAAAACCATGAGAACTTCGATGCAACCATTCCAAACAAAAGATTTCAGGTATATCCCAACCCCGCCGCAAGATCATTTACTATAAAGATCCACCTGGAGAAAAACAAATCCACACGTCTTATCGTAAGCGATGCTCTGGGAAAAGTCTGGTTCCAAAAAAGCCTGAACGGAGACGGAATTCACAAAGAAAAAGTATCCCTGCATGGAGTTCCTCCAGGAATCTACCTGGTAAAATGCGGCTCCTCCGAAAAACTGGAGGTGAATAAAATCGTAATAACTCAATAAAACAGGGAGAGGAGCTGCTCATCTCGGCAGCCCCTCTCCTTAAAACAGAATAAAATATTGTCATTTTATTCAAAATCAGACACAACGCCTAAAAATAAGCTAAAAAAGCGTTATATTGATGTCTTTTTCCTGAAAACCGACAAAATTCAGAATAATATTTTGTTTTGCATTTAAGAAATAGTCTTTCTTGTCAAAAATATGGATACGGATCTTAAAAAAGCAATCAAAAGCAAGCCTGAAGCCAGTCTGCATTAACTTATCCAACTAAACTGGTACTCCAGTTCAGGAACACGGGTACGGTCAGCCACGCGTCGCAAACGGGCTGGCAGGGCCATCAGATAATCCCGCGCCCGCTCGGCTACATCATTCAAGCCGCCTATTTTGTCGATATCCCATTCGACAAGCAAGCCCTCCAGAATTTCAATATAGTCGATGGTGGTATATACCCCTAACCGCTGAGCTGCATCCGAGAAATGAGAAAAAGTCTGTCCGATTTTCACACCACTCTCCCTTAGAAAATGAGCAGGCATTACTATTTTCTTTCTCATCATATCATCCAGCGCTAACATCATTTCCGACTGATCCACCTCAAAAATACGTGAAACGAAGGTTTTGTAGGCCTTTGCGTGGCGCATTTCATCAGAAGCGATGACGCCGCAAATCTTAGACAAGTGAGGGTTACCAAACTTTTTTGCAAGGGTAGCAGTCCGTCGGTGGGATACGTTGGTTGCGAGTTCCTGAAAGGAAGTATAGACAAAATTTCTATACGGGTCCTGACCGGTACCGATGTCAAAACCATCTGCAATCAAATATTGGGTAGACACCTCCATCGCATGCATATTCACCCGACCCGACAAATACAGATACTTGTTGAGCAAATCTCCATGCCGATTCTCTTCAGCGGTCCACGCCCTAACCCATTTGGCCCAGCCAAACGGCTCATTCAACTGATCAATACCTACCACATCCATCAACCAGGATTCATAGGTCGGCAATGCCTCCTCTGTTATGGTATCACCAATTAATACA
This sequence comes from uncultured Cytophagales bacterium, assembly GCA_964488435.1. Classification (GTDB taxonomy): domain Bacteria; phylum Bacteroidota; class Bacteroidia; order Cytophagales; family Spirosomataceae; genus JBEBSO01. The sequence goes on from CAZAVR010000006.1 coordinate 17,595, forward strand.
GCGATATAATCATAAGGAAGTTCTTTGCAACTTTCCTGCAAAAGCCTGATTTCACTAAAAAAATTTTCTTTGGTAGCATCTGGCAAGAAGTCTGAAGGCTGCCAGTAATCCTCTACAGGCCTCAGATACTCCCCCAGGATCTCGTCTATGCGCTGACCAACGAAAGACATCACTTCTTTTCTATGTGCCGATAATTCCATCGCTATTCGTCTTTTTATTTTCCTTTTTCTTTGACCGGAAGGGCTTTGCTGTCGAACGGTTATAAAACAGGCTGCTGCACACGCTCAACTGAGGAGAAAAACTATTCTGCCTACCTTTTAATTTTCACAAAGTTCGTCATAAATTAGGGAAAAAACTTAAAAATTATTGTTTCTGGCATGCCAGGATCATTTATTTTACTTTTGTGCAAAAAAACCCAGCAAATGAAAAAAATAATAGACTATATACTGAGCTGCATTTTTCTTATCTATTTTGGCCTGGTTTTGTTGCTATTTCACGCATATCAGGTTTTTGCCTTCAATCTGCTGGGGAAAAAGGCTCATAAGAAATCGGTAGATCAGCTGAATGGCTTCCTTACCTATGGCCTTTGCATCACAGGAGCAGGAATAAAATTTGAAAAACGCACGGTACTTCCCGAAAAACGTCCACTAATTTTGGTTGCCAATCATCAAAGCACATTCGACATTCCAGGTATTTTTTGGTTCCTGAGAAAATACAACCCGGTATTTGTCTCAAAAATTGAGCTCTCTAAAGGCATACCGAGCATATCCTACAACTTGCGAAAAAGTGGCGCCGCCCTCATCAACCGCCGGGACAGTAAACAGGCCATCACCGAAATTGCAAGACTCGGCACCCTCATTAAAGACAGAAATATTGCTGCTGCTATTTTTCCGGAAGGGACCCGAACGGCCTCGGGAGTAATGAAACCTTTTGCCCCCGGCGGAATTGCTACACTTCTAAAACGTGCTCCTAATGCGTTGGTCGTACCGATAGCTATAAAAGGCACGGGCCGCCTCAACCCTACCAGAGGAATATTCCCGTTGACTTCTTTCACTAAAATCTCCTGGACTGTACTACCCGGAATAGAACCGGAAGGAAAAAAAGCGGATGAAATTGCAACAATTGCTCAACAAGCCATTCAGTTGGTTCTCGACGAAGAAAAAATATTATAGGAATCGGAGTCGTCGCACCGACGCCCCCGATTCCATCTCTCCTACTTAATAGCAATAGCCTTGTCGATCAGAAAGAGCAATTGAGTTCGATGTGCTTTAGACTGTTCGTCGGGGGATACAGCAGTAGCCATCATCGTCCTTACTTTTTTCAAACTACTCAGCGCTGCAGCTTTCGAAGCGTTATCATATTGTGCCAGCGGATTATTGGTTATAGATGAAAGTGCTTTGACAAACTCCGTCTGCAAATTCTGACGGTATAAGTTAACTGACCTGTTGAGATCTTCCCGAAAAACCAGCCTGGTCAGATCGGCAAGCACATTTGCTGAGCTGTAGGTATTACCGTAAAGTGTGCTGTTGTTAACCCTTTGCAGGGTCACCGGGTTCAAAAGGTGTGATAGAATGCTGAGCTGCATGCTCTGGAAGGTTGCCAATGGCTTTATATCTTCCGTCGCTCCAAAAAACCCAAATCCTCTGCGTTGTGTTTGCAAATATGGAAACAAAGCTGCATCCTGATCAAATGCGCCGGGTGCAAAAAGATACTTTCCCAACAAAGCAAGCGCTCTCTTCTGGATTTCCGCAGGTACGGGCGTGAAAGGTTTATTCCTACTTTTCTGCTCGGGGAAACTTCTGTCTGTGTATACCCCGCCGATATATCGGCTTAAAGCATTAGCCATCATAGAACGCTGACTGACAAGCATATTGTACCTGTTTCTAAGTTCCTGATAACTCTGCCCCGGACGGCTATACCGATCTTTCAATTTAGGAAGCATTATATCTACCAGCTTAAACCGGTCTTCGGCGTAACTTATCATGTCATTTGTCAAATCATTAACCATCACCCTGGGATCGATTCCTCCGCCTGGGGAACGCATGTCATCTGCATCATTTCCGAAAGTCAGCTGCGGTTCCGTACTCCTGCTGAGTATCTGTTTTAGTCCTTCTTCCTCCGCCTTTTTGCTGAAGGGCCTGTAACCGTATTCTATGGCCCAAAGATCATACGGACCTGCCTTCGTCGTGTAATAGTCTCCCTGCTTACTTCGATCCAGGCTGACATTAATCGCCGGGTAGTCCATCACAGACCCTATCATGCCGACAGTTCTCGTTATGCTCAGGTCATTTATCTCCGCCGGGCTTAGCATTTGACTGGATTTCATATTGTGGTTCAGTCCAAGGGTATGCCCTATCTCGTGCATGATCAGATAGGTCAGGAATTGTTTATGCATTTCCCCTATTTTGGCGGGTTCTTCATCGAGCACCTCAAGTGCTGTAAGTCCGGCGGCGTATTGAACCTGTAAATCTCTTGCAATATGACACCCGGCCAGGTGCTGCTGATGAAATCCAGCGTGAGCATGATCTTCGGAAGTCCTTTCCCAGGGAAGCTGTATCGACTTTCCATGAAGCGCACTACTTTCATACAAATCCTCCGAAAGCGCCGTTCCGGCAGCAGATCGCCACTCTACCGTAATATCCGCACCAAGAATCTGACCCGTACGGGGGTTGTAAAAGCTCGGGCCAATCGCTCCATACCTGGGGTTTGCGCTGCTTACCCACCTGATCACATTATATCGGACATCAGCCGGATCCCAGGATGCCGTGTCTGGCATCATTTTCATGACTATTGCATTTCTGAACCCTGCCTTCTCGAAAGCCTCATTCCACTTTTCTCCTGCTTCCTTCACCACATCTCTGAATTCCACAGGCGTCGTGTTTTCTATCCAGAAAACGATGGGCTCTACGGGTTCACTCATAGAAGCGGCAGGATCTTTTTTCACAAGGTGCCATCTGCTGATAAAATCTTTGTAAGGCGTAGCGGACAATGAGGTAAGATCATTCACTTCCCCTCCGAAATACCCCACTCTCGGATCATCTCTGCGTGGCAGGTAATCATTTTGCGGAACGGCAAGCAAACTGTGCTGGATTTTGATCTTATTGTAGCGCGCGTCGGTAATATCCTTTCCACCGCGGTTCAGCGGCATCGGGTTTTCATAAGCCAATTCCACCACCACGTCGGTATTCTCCGGATAAGACCTGATCAAACTGTACCCGGACTTTCCGATGTTCAGACCTCCCAGATTAAATACCGCACCCGGAGGAACCCCGGGTGGAATCACTGGCTTGACAGGATCCATCTTCTCACTCAAAAACAAACCGTCAGATGCAATCAGGTAGCCGGTGCTATCTTCGGCAACGACCTTTTCCAAAAAGAATACCGCTGACGGGACGTCCACGTTTGCTGCCCTGCTGACCCTGTTTTCCGGATCATAGTAAAAGCTGGTGTTCTGCTCAGAAAATTCTATTCTATCATATACTTTCCTTACCCGGAACACCATCGTACTCCTAATCATATTCTGATTAAGAAACAGCTGTGTGGGACCACTGATCGAGAAGCTCTGATAAATAAATTCTTTGTCAAGCTGATCTTTTCGAATAAAAAGCTGTGTACTTCCGGTCAGTGTGTCCTGGTAAACAGTAAAGAGTCCGCCGTTTTTCCGGCTACCCTTCGTCTTTTCGCCCAGCGTTGCCTTGACTGACGAAGCCTTTTTTACTGAATCAGAGGTAACGGGCTTTACCGGTGTCCCCTGCGTACTACCGGATGTTGCTTCTACTTTTTGTGAGACAGCTGCGAAGCCTGGCAGAAGCAGAAATACAGAGAGAAGTAATAATTTGATTTTCATGATGATGATGATTTTTTGTTGTTCAAATATATTTCAATAGGCTGAATGAGCACCCGTTTTTTTTCGGGAATGAAGCCCGAGAAGAAAATGGACGCCCTTCTTAACAATCATTAACAAATGCCCTTTTAAACCTCGGGGATGCTTTGCCTTCTAAGAACCATAATGCCAAAGATCTATTAGCCATGAAAAAGTTTATTGCCATCTTAACTGTTTTTGTGATTGGTGTTTCAGGAGCCTACGCTCAACATCGTGATCACAGGGGTCCCAAAAGAGCACAACAGGGATTCCATCAGCGCCCGCAGAGTTATGCTATCAATGATCTCCAAAGAGATGTCCGTAGCAGGATCGAATTTGGCCTCGCCAATGGTTTCTTATCCAGACGTGAAGGCAAAAAACTAATGAAAGAGTACAACCACATAGCCGAAAGAGAAAGTGCCTATCGCAGACGGGGAGGATTAACTCATTCCGAAAGCAGGGACTTGATCGTGTCGCTTGAAAATCTGAAACGCCGGGTGCCATTTGAAGTCCGTGAGCGATCAAGGGACAGAAAAGACTGGGCAAGAAGATATTAAGAATTTATCATAGTTAGTTGAAGGTTTAGGGTAATTTGGAAACGGTAGGGCGATAGCGCCTTACCGTTTTTGCTTATTTACAAGCCTCATCTCTACCCCCCCCCCGGAGCATACTTCACGACAGGATGATCCGGAAGATCATTGATTTTACTAACTTTGTGTTGAAGAAGCTTTTGATAAACTGTGAACATAGCGCCACGGTGCTACCTCAGCTATTACCCAACTACAACATTAACCGAATGCCTGTAACGAAACCGAAAAGATATACTGTCACAGCTGCACTGATTTATGCCAATGGTCCGATTCACATAGGACACCTTGCAGGATGTTACCTTCCGGCCGATATATATGTACGCTATCTCCGTGCTACCGGTGCGGAAGTAGCTTTTGTCAGTGGTACGGATGAGCATGGAGTCCCCATCACGCTCAGGGCAAAGAAAGAGGGCATCTCGCCGCAGGAAGTTGTTGACAAATACTATGTTCAGATCAAAAAGGCATTTGGTGACCTTGGCATATCGTTTGATATTTATTCGCGCACCAGTCTGAAGGTCCATCATGAAACCTCACAGGCTTTCTTTAAAACACTGTATGACAAGGGCGCCTTTTCCGAGGAAACCACCGAGCAGTATTTTGACGAAACAGCAGGCCAGTTTCTGGCCGATAGATACATTGTGGGGACCTGCCCGGTATGTGCAAACCCTAATGCTTACGGTGACCAGTGTGAACGGTGCGGATCTACGCTGAGCCCCCTTGAGCTGAAAGAGGCAAGATCTATGCTCTCAGGCGCCAAGCCTGTTTTAAAAGCGACCAAAAACTGGTATCTGCCACTGGATGACCTTCAGCCGGAAATTGAAAAATATATCAACAGTCATCCGGAATGGAAGGCAAATGTAGCAGGGCAATGCCAGTCCTGGCTCAAAGAAGGGCTTAAACCACGGGCTATGACGCGTGATCTGGATTGGGGTGTGCCCGTTCCGCTGGATGACACTGCCGGAAAAGTACTATATGTTTGGTTTGAAGCGCCTATCGGCTACATTTCTGCAACGAAAGACTGGTACCTTCAACAAAACGGTACCGGGGAAGGTTGGGAAAAATGGTGGAAAGGATCCGAGGGCGAGGAAACTAAAATTGTACATTTTATTGGGAAAGACAATATCGTATTCCATTGCATCATATTTCCTGCTATGCTGCAGGAGGAAGGCACGTATCTGCTTGCCGACAACGTACCGGCCAATGAGTTTATGAACCTCGAAGGCGACAAAATCTCCACTTCGCGTAACTGGGCAGTATGGCTGCATGAGTATTTGGAAGAATTCCCGGGCAAAGAAGATGTTTTGCGCTACGTACTTACCGCCAATGCGCCTGAAACGAAGGATAGCGAGTTTACATGGAAAGATTTTCAAACCAGGAATAACAGCGAACTTGTCGGGATTTTAGGCAATTTCATAAACAGAGCCATCGTGCTGACGCATAAGTTTTATGATGGGTTCATCCCTGCAAAAGGGGAGCTCAGTGATATAGATTTGGAAGTTCTGGAGCAACTCAGCAAATTCCCAGCCCGTATCGGAGAATCTATCGAAAACTACCGGTTTAGAGAGGCACTGACGCAAATCATGGATCTGGCGCGATTGGGGAATAAGTACCTGGCCGACACCCAGCCGTGGCATGCCATAAAAACGGAACCGGAGCGGGTGACAACTATTCTGAACATCGCACTCCAGATATCTGCTTCCCTGGCTATTGTTTGCGCACCAGTTATGCCTTTTTCTGCTGAAAAGATAGCTGATCTTTTGTCTCTTCCAGCTGAATCTCTCAACCATTGGCATCAGGCAGGCGAATCCGACCTTCTGCCTGCGGGTGTTCAAATAAAACAAGCAAGCCTTCTTTTCGAAAAAATAGAAGACGAAGTGGTTGACGGACAGATAAAAAAGCTTTTAGCAATCAAGCATCAGAATGAGGTCGAAACTGCAGCTGAAGCTGCTGCAAGCCGAACTGTAGCAGAGCCAAAAAGCGAAATCCAGTATGACGATTTTGCTAAAATGGACATAAGAACAGCCACTATCCTCGACGCTGAGGCGCTGCCCAAAAGCAAAAAGCTCCTGAAGCTCAGATTGGACACCGGGTTGGGAGAAAGAACCGTGCTTAGTGGCATCGCAGAACATTACAAACCAGAAGATATTGTCGGTAAACAGGTACTCTACCTGGCCAATCTCGCCCCGCGCAAAATGATGGGTACCGAAAGTCATGGTATGATACTTATGGCCGAAGACAGGGACGGTTCCCTCGTATTTGCCCAGGCAGGCCAAACTGTATGGAATGGTGCTCAAATCAGCTAGCCAGATGTTCTCTTGTCGTGTTGAAAAGTCTTGATCATCCAGCTTTTCAACACGACCCTATCCCTACTTTTTAAGAATAAGAAACTCTACACGGCGGTTTTCCTGCCGTCCGGCAGCGGTAAGGTTGGTGGCAACAGGTCTCGTTTCTCCATATCCCTTGCTTTGTATTCTTTCAGCAGCAACGCCCTTACTTATCAGATACTCCCGTACCACATCCGCCCTTTCCTGAGATAGCTTCAGGTTAGGAAGATCGCTTCCCAGATTATCCGTGTGCCCGCCCAGCTCTATACGCATAGTGGGGTTCTGGCTCATCGTGAACGCCATTCTGTTTAGTTCAGGAGTAGATTCCGGCCTGAGCAGGGACTTTGATGATTCAAAGAATATATTGTTAAGACGAACGATACTACCTTCCTCTATGGGTACGAGCTTGAGCGTTTTTCCGACGATTTCCTGGTTGATCTTCCCTTTCCCGATGGCTGTTGAATCGGTCAGATCAATATTGATCTCTTCTGCAATGAATCCGGGTGCCTCTGCCCGGATCCAATAGTTTTTCCCAAAGGGAAGTACGATCTTAAATTCGCCGGTAAGCGGACTTGAAATCCCCGAGCCTGTCTCTTCTCCGTCAGGTAAAGTTCCGTAAATAATTTTCGAGTCGACAGCCTTTCCTGAAACAGAATTGAAAACCTTCCCTCCAAGCATAACCACAGGATCCGGCGCGGGAGTAAGGGGTTTCTCTGCTGCTATGGTCTCTACCCTGGTCGTATCAACGGGTGGCGGTTTCGGCAGCTCCACTCTCACGATATCGCTCTTTCCCAAATTCCCTTTCGCATAGGACATCAGATAAGCATAGTCAGCTCCTGCTCCCACCGAATAGTAACCATCATAACCGTCTGTGTTAATCCCGGGCCCTAAATTCACCGGCTTGCTCCAGCGCTTCCAGGTTCTGTCCAGACGCTTTGACGTATATATATCATTGTTACCCCTGCCTCCCGGTCTGTTGCTTGAAAAATAGAGCGTTACCCCATCAGAAGCCAGGAAGGGCGTGGTTTCCGTGTAAGCGTCCGTATTGATATCCTTTCCGAGACTTTCAGGACGCGACCACGTATCGTTTTTCTGTTTAAAGCTGACGTAGACATCATCAACGACACCCTTCTTTTTCTTGCTGAAGGATAAAAGAAGCGTCTTGCCGTCGTTAGAAAGGAAGGCGGCGTCAAACTCTCCCTTGCTGATCTTTTCGTAGTCGACAATATTTAACTTTTGAGGTGGGGACCACCCCCCTGATCGCCGCAGGCTGATGGAAACACCCCTTGTTTCATACCTTCCATTTACATAGGCGCCTTTGATCAGAATGGAATTTCCGTCTGGTGTGATGCTATACAGCTGGTTATATCCGTCCGGGCTTCTGTTGATAGGCGAAGGCATACGTCTGGCTCTCGACCACTTGTTGGTGGAAGCGTTCAACTCGGAATACCATATATCTCCGCTTCCTTTCGTTCCATTTGTGTTTTGGGGGTGAGATAGTCTGACAAAATACAGTGTCTTCCCATCCGGGGAAATAACCGGGGCGATCTCAGCGTACTCGGAATTCACCATATCTCCCAGATTTTCTACCTTAAGGGAATCCTGTGCCCGGGCGTTAATACCTGTAAAACAGAGAAGCGTCAGAAAAAAGTACTTCCTCAAGTTAGCCATCGGACTTGTTTTTCATTTCGAAGGATCCTTAATAAAGAACGTCCCTTCCACAAACTTATTTTTCATCAAACTATGGAAACTCTCCATTCGATCCAGAAGTCCATCTACATCCTTTTCAACGATCAGGCGCTCCTTGTTCTCCTCTGGCAGAAAACCCTCTTCGATCATTCTATCAAAATGGGCCAGCAAAAAATCGTAAAATCCGTTTACATTTAATAATGCGACCGGGCCGTGGAAGATTCCCAGCTGAACCCAGGTAAGAATTTCGAAAAATTCGTCCATGGTTCCAAAACCGCCTGGAAGTGCAATCACACCATCTGACAGTGACGCCATCTTTGCTTTCCTCTCGTGCATCGTCTCCACAAGATGCATTTCCGTGAGTGACTCATGAGCAAGCTCAAGCCTGGCTAAAAAGCCGGGGATGATACCGGTTACCGTCCCACCGGCGTCGATAGCTCCATCGGCAACCTTTCCCATCAGGCCGAGATGACCACCTCCATAGATCACAGACATGCTCCGCGCTGCCAGCCGTTGGCCTAGCGCGTAAGCTGTCTCAGCATATTCCGCTCTCCTGCCAGCATTTGCACCACAGTAGACCAATACAGCTTTCATCCCCTCAAAATCAATTTATTAGCATCCAATACCTATCTTTTTTACGAGATTCGGCAGGTTAATATCTCCAAACTATTACGGCTTTTTGCTATTCAAAACACAATGATGCTGCACCGAGAAGTCCGGCGTCATTGGCCAGAGTGGCTCGCTTAACAATTAGTTTTTCCAGATAATAAGGTGTAAGCCAGCGCGCCAGCCGCTCCTTCAAAGACGGCAAAATATAATCAAACGAAGCGGAAAGCCCACCGCCTATCAAAATAGTGGTAATATCCAATATGCGTATCATAGCAACAAGCCCCTCCCCCAGCATAAAACCCATTTCTTCAAATACCTTCAATGCCAGCTTGTCTCCATCAGATGCCGCAGCTACCAGCCCTGTGGTAGAAATGCTGCCGTCGCCCGGTAACTGCGTCTCTCCCGCAAACTCAGCACGCATCCGGTTGGCCATTTCCAAAAGTTCTTTTTTCCCGATGTTCCGCTCCAGAACTCTCCCATTTTTAGAGGGTATATGGCCTGGCTCCATGGCGTTTCCACCACCCCCTTTAAATACTTTTTTGTCAATAATTGCCGCTCCTCCTATTCCTGTTCCTAGTGTCACAAAAATGTAATCTTCAGGGATTTTTTCTTCTCCAAAATAATACTCCCCCAATGCCGCGGCATTGGCATCATTCTCCAGGTAAAACTCATGATCCGGAAATCGCTCCTTCAGATCAGGCACAATAGTCATGCCATCAATTTCGGGAATAGCAGTAATCTCTATCAGTGTGCTTCGGTCACGGGTAATCAACCCGGGAACGCCAATACCTACTTTTTTTACCTCCGGATACTCTCCTAATTCGAGAGAAATGGCATCTCCGAGACTCTCGATAAATCTTCCGGATTTTCTCCAGCTTGCCGTGTCATGACTGTAAAAGTTCGAGATCCTACCATCCTTAACATTTACGATGCCCATCTTGACATTGGTACCCCCAATATCTATACCTAGGTACTGATCCATTTATAATAATAGTTTTAGAAAAATTAAATTTGCCGAGAGGGAAACACAACCCTGAATACTTTAACCCTCACAGCATATTATACCATTTTGTTGACGCAAAGGCCACTTTTTTTTAAAAAGTTCGTAATAAATTTTAAAATGTCGCAAGATAGTCAATTCTGAACATTCTGTATCAATTGATATCTCCCAATTGGGGCCTTATGATCATGTCCTCAATCACGGTTCCCCTTGTGGTAGCATAAGCCGTCCAGAGTGCGTCAGCAATATCATCGGCCGGAATAAATCGCTCCTCCGGAAGCGATGTTCCAGCCCAACTGTCGGTGAAGGTAGCACCCGGAAGTATCGCAGTCACTTTGATGTTATGCGGCTTCATTTCTTCCCTCAATACTTTGGTCATTCCGTACATCGCGAATTTAGAAATACTGTACGCGCCGCCGTTAGGATAGGCTGTAACGCTGGCTATCGAACATATCGAAAAAATATGCCCTCTCTTTTTCCGGATCATTTCACCCACTACTCCC
>CAZAVR010000007.1:0-1929 GCA_964488435.1 uncultured Cytophagales bacterium
GGAGTGAAAATCATCGTTCTTCCTGAATGGTGGAATCATGAAGGTAGGGGCCCGCGTCCCGGGAAAGGCATACAGTTACGATTAAATCAGTATTGTTGAACAGTAGCAGAGAGGACTTTGCTACTGTTTTTGTTTCCGGGGTTTCCCGTTTGATGGGAATAACTCGGTTGGTCCGTCACGAGTAATTTACTCCCGTGCTATATAAAGAATTTGTTAAAAACGTAAAATTCCGGACAACTTAAAGGGTGGAGGTGTTAGTTTTATAAAAAAAATGAAACACCGGACAACTTGTGAGGGATTCGTACAGCATGCAATATCGTTGTTTTATGTTTAAATTGTTGAAATTAAGTTAATTATGTGGTTTTGTCAGGGCGAATACAGAAGGGAGAGATGTCATGGGTTCACACGCTATATGGCACCTGCAGACCAGCGTATGTGGAAGTACTGAAACTAAATGTAATCAAATGAAACTTTTTTCTATTCACTTTGCTTTTGCCCTTTTACTTATGGGGCTCCCGCTTTCGGCAGTTGCACAAAAGAAAAAACTGTACCGGATTCAACTGAACAGTGCCAGAGACGCACACCAATTTCTGAAATATACACCGGGCGATTTTCCCGTCATAGCCGGGCACCGCGGAACTGTTGAAGATGGTTTTCCCGAAAATTCCATCGAAGGGATGGAGCATGTTTTGGAATTCACCCCGGCCATTTTCGAAATAGATCCCCGGCTCACCAAAGACAGTGTGATCGTATTGATGCATGATACCACCCTCGACCGTACGACGACCGGTAAGGGACTTATTTCCGAACATACTTTTGAAGAGCTTCAGCAACTTTTTCTCAAAGACGTGTCCGGAAAGCCAACGGGTTACAAAATTCCGACACTTTCCGCTGTAATGGAATGGGCGAGAGGCAAAACCATCCTCAACCTGGATCAGAAGGGCGTTCCGTACCCGATGATAGCTGATTTGATAAAGAAGCACAAGGCTGAGGCATTTGTGATGGTTTCCACACACAGCGGTAAGCATGCCAGGTATTACTTTGATCAAAACCCCCGCCAGATATTCTCAGCGCACATCCGAACGCCCGCCCAGGTCACTGAATATGAAGAGGCCGGTATTCCCTTTACACAGATGATCGCATACATAGGTCCGCATATAAAGGACAGCAATCAGGAAATGTACAAACTGCATCACAGCAGGGGGGCAATAGTGATGATATCAGCTGCGTCCACCTACGACAAACTTCCGCTTGAAGCCGATCGTAAAGCAAAATATCTGGGAGTAATCAGGGATGGCGCGACAGTGCTGGAAACGGACTATCCCATTGAAGCCGCTCGCGCCATCAGCGAACTTTATCCTGAGAAAGCACCCCGGCGCAAATTTGTCAAATACAGATGATTTCCCCACAGTCTGATTAGTCTGGTTTGAAAAAATGAGCATAAAATTTCGGCCTGTTTCAGATTTATGGTAATTTGCCGATATAAAATATAACAATACGAAAGTTGGATAAGTGTAGATATCAATCTGATGCAGATTTAAGCGATGCTAATCTCTGGAGGAGGCTGAAGCGTGGAGACGAGGCCGCCTTTGCCGGGTTATCCAAAAGGCACTATCAGGCACTTTTTAACTATGGGCTTCGGTTTTCCAATGACAGGGAGTTTGTTCTGGATTGCATTCAGGAACTTCTTCTCCATGTATGGGAACATCGCGAAACACTTTCTGAGACGGAGTATGTGAAGTCATACCTCTTAAAGTCTCTCAGACACCGTGTTTTTAAGGAGGGAGTACGACTACAAAAGTTTCGTTATCCGGATGGAATAGCGTTCGGCAACGAAAATGATTTACCGATAGAAGATGCTATAGTGCTGGGTGAATGGCAAATGCAGCTGATTTCCAGACTCAAACATATGTTGGGCAGCTTGTCCAA
>CAZAVR010000007.1:1939-27211 GCA_964488435.1 uncultured Cytophagales bacterium
GCAGGAGATTATCTATCTCCGTTTTTACCAAAACCTTGATAACAGCCAGATTTCGCAAATTATGGGATTGAACAAGGTCAGTGTAGCCAATCTACTCTACAAAACCCTGAAGAGCCTTAGGGACAGCTGGACGGTAAGCGATTTCATCTGGATCGTTTTTATTTCTTTTGTCTGACGTCAATCAATTGATCTACAGTTTGTTACTTTTTTTTCTTCGCTTTTTTTGAAAAAAATCAGAAAGAAAATGGTTATAAACTTCCTCCTTCGGGATATAAGGAGAAAAGGAGGATATTTCTATTCCAGGCAGCTATTTCATTGACATAACCCATGCTTCATTATTCCCGTTTTACGGTAGAACAGTTTACCGAGGATGAACAATTCAGAAATTGGGTATTAGCTCCCACTGATGAGCTTAACGCGTATTGGGAGTCGGTCATGCTGAGCTTGCCGGAGCGGAAGGAGGATATCTTATCTGCAAGAGCTATTATTTCGGTGATGTCGCAGAAGTATCCGGAAAAACTTTCAGAGAGGGAAATAGAGGAGCGTGTGGATGTGATGACTTCCCTCATCAATAGGCAGACGAAGCAGTTGCAGTCACGCAGCCGATGGATGCCTTTTATGCGTAATGCAGCAGCTGCCGTACTTATCATTGGTGTGGTTGCCTATTTGTTTAAATCAAATGAAAGCGCTGTCAGGGAACAGTTGGCGCATTGGTTTCCAGCACAGCAGTGGGAAATTACCAAAACCAATCACACTGACCATGTATTGACTTTGTTTCTCCCCGACAGCAGTGTGGTTAATCTGGAACCGGGCGGGACACTTGTTTTTCCTTCGAAATTTGATGAAAACCAACGGAAGGTCGTTCTTGAAGGGAATGCTTTTTTTGAAGTCACGGCCCATCCTTCGAAGCCTTTCCTGGTTTATATAGATCATACAATCACCAAAGTATTGGGAACCAGTTTCAGGATCACGACGCTGCCCGATCAAACGGTCAAAGTAGTGGTGAGTACTGGTAAAGTGATGGTTTTCCGTCAGCATCCGAACCATTCTCCTGAAAGCACCGTCCAAAAATCCGTATTGCTTCTACCCGAGCAGGAAGTGTCTGTAGCCCCCGTCTCGCCTGTAAATGGGTCGCCGGTCGGAGCCGTGAAGCAGAGTAAGGACCCGGCTGAACAAGTGGAAACTCAGCGGCAGATGGTGTATGAGGATACACCGGTTGCTGTCGTCTTAAAGGAATTAGAGGAGGCTTTTCGTGTCAGGATTAATTATAATAAGTCGGCTTTTGACAATTGCCTGATCACTTCTACTTTCTCTGATGAAACGCTGGTTGAGCGGATTAACCTGATTTGCACTGCTGTGGGCCTCTCTTATTTGCCGGAGAATGGGGCCATCACCATTAAAGGAAAAGGATGTGAAGAGTCATTGAACCCATAAAACCCCAGGCATGCCTATGCAGAGAAACTAATTCTATCTATAAAAAAACAAGCCGATGATGATAGCAGCATCACCGGCTTTGAATCCCGTGCTGATGAGCGACATCCGAGAATCGGATGCAGGGATGTTTTTGTCCGAAAATCTCTCAAGTTCCAGAACAATTTCAAAGATATGAAAAAACAAACAAAGTGCCTCAGGCTCTTTTGCAGCACTATGAAACTCACCTTTTACCAACTGATTATTTCAGGTTTGCTTTCGGCAGCGGCGTTCGCCGGTAAAGCTGATGCGCAGCGGTCAATGGATCAAAAAGTGACTATTAATATGAAATCCAGCGAATTGAAGGCCGTTTTGAATGCGCTTCAACAATCGACCGGATTTAATTTTACCTACAGCTCTTCTGTAATACCTTCCGGAATGAAGGTGAATATCAAAGCAGATGATCACCCTTTGTCGGAGGTGTTGAATGATTTGTTTAGAAATACATCCATACGTTACAAACAGGAAGGGAAGCAAATTATCCTTTACCAGGCGAAAAACGTAGGAGAAGTATCTACATCGACGGAGCAACCCGACAGGTCTGTAAGAGGAAAAGTAACTGATACGAATGGGGAAGCCATGCCATCGGTAACAATAAGGGTGAAAGGGACGAACAAGGGAACTACCACACTCGTGGATGGGACGTTCTCCTTTGAGGTAGCTGACGACAATGCGATTCTTGTATTCAGCTTTATGGGATATGAGAGTCAGGAGATAGCCGTAGGTTCAAGGAGCCAACTGGATATTTCTCTGAAAGCAGACGTGAAGGCACTTTCTGAAGTGGTGGTGGTAGGTTATGGTACACAGAAAAAGGTGAATCTGACAGGAGCGATCACTGTAGCGGATCCCGAGAAACTTGCCAACCGCCCCATAACGACTTCCTCACAGGCATTGCAGGGACTAAACGGTCTGTACGTGAATCAGAATACCTCTCAGCCCGGAAATGATCAGGCTACGATCCGTATCCGTGGCGTAGGTACCCTTAACGACAATAATCCCCTTATTCTGGTGGACGGGATTTCTTATCCTCTGCTTGATATCAACCCCAACGAAATCGAGAGTATTTCGGTATTGAAAGATGCTGCTTCAACGGCTGTCTATGGTTCGCGTGCAGCCAATGGGGTAATCCTGATCAAAACAAAGGCCGGTAAAAGAGGAGAGGGATACCGGGTCAGCTACAATAACTACTTTGGAATTGAAAACATAACCAAACTTCCTGACGTAGAATGGGATCCGATAAGATTCATGAGATATAAAAACATAGCTCTGGCCAATGAAGGTAAAGCACGTGAATACACGGAGGCAGAGATAGACGAATACGAAAAGGGTATGGCCGGGGACCCGAACGGGTATATGTACCCACGTACTAATCCTTACGAAATCGCCTTGAAAGACGGCTTCATACAAGAGCATAATGTGACTGTGTCCGGAGGAGGAGAAAATCATAACCTCGCCCTGACATTCGGTGCATTGAATTAGGATGGTGTTCTGAAATACGGAAAATCAAAGGCAAGCAAATATTCCATAGGCCTGAACGGTAAAGTCGATGTCAATAAATTCCTGTCTGTGGGAGCGAAGATTTCTGCCGTGTACCGTCAGTATGACGAGCCGCAGAGCACAACCAACTCCTATTGGGAGAGCTCCATATTCAGGACCGTGCCTATTTTTCCTGTACAGATCGCCGACGGACGATATGGGAACACCTGGTTGCGTTCTACAGGTCTGAACAACTGGTCAAATACGCTTGCCCGTTTGAAAGAAGGAACAAGGGACTACGTAAGGACACGATTCCTCGCCAATTTGTTTGCTGACGTCAAGCTTCCGGGTAACATCACTTACCGGGCCAATGTAGCGGCGAACACATACGATTATGTTCAGCACGTATTTCAGCCTTACCTCGAGAATGTGAATCCGAAAACACTGATACCTGTGATTTCGATAAACACGACCCAGGGCTACAGACGTTATGAGAAGGAAATTAACCTGACCGGCTTCCATACCCTGGACTGGAACAAAAAAATCGGACGTTTTCACAATGTTTCGGCTCTTCTTGGAAATAGTGTGGAGACATTTTCGTGGGAGTACTTTAATGCACAGAAACAAGGTTCGATGGATAATCAGCTGACCGATCTGGATGTTTTCCTGTCTAATCCTGTTGTTGCCGGAAACAGCACTGAGTCTGCCATTCTTTCTTACTTCGGCAGGGTAAATTACAACTTTGATGAAAAATACCTTTTGGAGGCCAATTTCCGCTATGACGGTTCCTCCCGCTTTGCAAAAGATCAACGTTGGGGGCTTTTTCCTTCGTTCTCAGTAGGGTGGAGGATCGACAGGGAGAACTTTATGAAAGATGTAACCTGGATAACCAGCCTGAAGCCACGTTTTTCATGGGGGAAAATCGGAAATCAGCAGATCAATCTCTGGAGCTACCTCAACTCGGTGGCACTGGGACAGAATTATTCGTTCGGTACCACAGAGGCTTTGGGCGCAGCCACTACGGCAGCCGCTGATCCGGGTCTGAGCTGGGAAACGACCACCATGTCCAATCTTGGGTTTGATCTGTCCATGTTTGGCGGAAAGTTGAACACTACGGTGGAGTTGTATAATAAGATGACCGACGGAATTCTCAGACCTGTTAATTATGCTTCTCAGGTGGGGGATCTTACGGGTCCGACAACCAATGTGGGTTCTATGAGCAACAAGGGTCTCGAAGTGGTCATGAATTATCAGAACACCAGGGGAGGGATTAATTATGAGATAGAAGGTAGTCTGGCTTATAATAAAAACAAAGTGACCAACCTGAATGGCCAGCAGATTATCTCCGGTCGGTATATAACGGCTGAAGGCCATCCCGTACAATCGTATTATATCTATGAGAGTGAAGGTATTTTTCAATCTCAATCCGAAATTGATAACCATGCCTTTCAAAATGCGGCTACTAAAGTCGGTTTTCTGAAATACAAGGATCAGAATGGCGACAATAAAATTGACGCCAACGACAGGAAAATTTTCCATGGCGTCGTTCCGGAGTTTACTTATTCCTTTAATCTTGGGGCCGGTTACAAGGGTCTGCAGGTAATGGCGTTCTTTCAGGGAGTCGGAAAAGTGTATACGTATCCGCAGCACAATGTAAGCTATCCTTACTACAACGGAGCCGGTGTAACCAAGGAGTGGATCACCGATTCCTGGACTCCCGAAAACCCGAATGCTCCGCTTCCTATCCTGACTACAAGTACAGGAAATACGTTGAATTTTGAGAATTCGAATTTCTGGCTGCAGAAGGCCTCTTACCTCAGGCTTAAAAATCTGCAGTTCAGCTACACGTTCCCGACGGCAGTTTCTCAGAAGCTCGCGATGAAGAACCTGAAGCTTTTTGTGAATGGTCAGAACATACTCACCTTCACGAAAATGAAGAACTGGGATCCTGAAAAGAACCTGACACAGGACAATATTTTTACCTATCCGCAGGTGAAAACGTATTCGGCAGGGAGCAATGTTACATTCTAAAAACAGCATTACAATGAAAAAATATATAGCTCTAGCCACCATATTGGTAGCCTTGGTCGCATTGTCCGGCTGTGGAGACCTGCTTGAATCTTACCCCAAAGACAAATACACAGAAGCCACTTTCTGGCAGACAGAGGCACAGGCCGATGCAGGTCTCACGGCTTGCTACACTTCACTGCGGCGCGAGGGAATTTATGGCGGGGGAGCCTGGGCTACACCGCTCTGGGAGGAAACAGCTACACCTAATGCGACTGACTACAACAGTGCATCCGGATTTTTTCGTATTGCCGAGGGAATTCATGACGCTTCAAACAGTGGAATCATCAACAATCGTTGGGCGCATGCCTACGAGGGGATCGGAAGATGCAACACCTACTTGTCTAAAGTGCAGTCGATCCAGATGGACGAGGCCAAGAAAAATCGTGGAATCGGAGAAGCCAGGTTTCTGCGCGCGCTTTTTTACAGTATGTTGGTCAATTACTATGGGGGAGCTCCTCTGATACTGGATCCACCCGTGAAAGAGCACAATACGCTCCCCAGAAATACGAAAGAAGAATTGCTCACTCAGATTCATAAGGATCTGGATGAAGCGGCGGCTGCGCTGGGTATTAACGCTACTCAGACCGGCAGAGTCACTAAGGGGGCATGTTATGCCTTGAAAGCCAGGCAGTATCTCTACCACGGTAAGTTTGCTGAGGCGGCGGCAGCAGCGCAACAGGTCATAGATTTGAAAAAGTACAGCTTGTTCCCTAACTACAGGGGTTTGTTTATGCCGGAAAATGAAAACAACAGCGAAGTTATTTTCGACGTCCAGTACCTGTTTCCAAATTACTGTCATTCTTTTGACCTGATCCTGCGCCAGTTCGACACCAGTGCGCCGCTCCGCGACCTGATAGACGCCTACCAGATGAATGACGGTTCAGCCATTCAGAATTCAACCAAATACGATGCCGCCAAATACTGGGAAAACAGGGATCCACGCTTCAGAATGACGCTCGTATGGCCAGGCTCAAGATATCGCGGAACCACAGTAACGGCTAGTACTTTTGCCCAGACCGGCTACACTTTCAAGAAGTACAGTATTTACGACGAAGACAATAGCAACAATAACAACATAAAGAACTCCACTCAGTCGGATATCAATTATATTGTGTTGCGTTATGCAGATATTCTGTTGATGTATGCCGAGGCCAAAACGGAATTGAATCAGATCGACGCATCGGTATATGATGCTGTCAATGCCGTGAGGGGCCGTGCTACTGTTAATATGCCTCCTCTACAACATACGAATCCTGCTGATGCTGCCAACTATGTGGCCATGGGCGATCAGACCCGTATGCGTCAGGTGATTCGCCAGGAAAGAAGGATTGAGTTTGCCGGGGAGGGCTATTATTACATGGATATCCTTCGTTGGAAAACGGCTGAAACGGTCATGAACGGACCCATCAGAAAGCATGACAACACCCAGAAACTGGTGCGGAAATTTAACAAGGACCGGGATTATCTGTGGCCAGTTCCCGCTTACGAGTTGCAGGAAAATGCCGCCCTGGAGCCTAATAACCCAAATTGGTAAAGCCGTATTTCAACAGGTTCGCTATGATCAAAACACAGGAAATAGCATTTGTTGTCCTGCTGTGGGCACTGTCCTTAGGGATAGTGCCCACAGCTTCCGGGCAGAAAGGGAAAGGCCGCAAGCCTAATATCATCTACATTTACGCGGATGACCTCGGTTACGGAGAGATAGGTCCTTACGGGCAGAAGAAGATAAAAACGCCGAATCTGGACCGGATGGCCGCAGAAGGCATGCGATTTACCCGACATTATACAAGTTCCCCGGTATGCGCTCCCGCGCGGAGCATGCTATTGACAGGCCGGCATGGCGGGCATTCGTTTATCCGCGGCAATTATGAGCTGGGCGGGTTTAAAGATGAGGAAGAAGGCGGCCAGATGCCGCTGCCCGAAGGGACAAAAACGATCGCCGGGGTATTAAAAGAGGCGGGTTACCAAACTGCCGCAGTCGGTAAGTGGGGCCTGGGCGGACCAGGATCCAGCGGGCATCCCAACCGGCAGGGATTCGACTATTTTTATGGTTATCTGGACCAGAAACAAGCCCACAATTATTATCCTACCCATCTTTGGGAGAACGGGCAAAAGGACGAGCTCAATAATACTTTTATTGAAGTCCACAGAAAGATGGACCCGGCTTCGGGCGATGCCGGATTCGATTATTACAAAGGGAAGGATTACTCTATAGACAGGATGGCCGAAAAAGCTGCCGGTTTTATAAGAAAGAATAAGGACCAACCATTTTTTCTCTATCTTCCATTGACCATTCCGCATGTATCATTGCAAATCCCGGACAAGGAAGTGCAGCAGTATGTGGGACAGTTCAAGGAAGAACCCTACCTCGGACAAAAGGGATATGCCGCCACCAGGTATCCGCTTTCTACCTACGCTGCGATGATCACCTATCTGGATACGCAGGTTGGCGCTATTTTTGAACTCGTGAAAAAAATGGGGCTTGAGGACAAGACCATCATTCTTTTTTCCAGTGACAACGGGCCGGCCTTCAATGGTGGCACCGATATGGGCTTTTTTAACAGTACCGGTGGATTGAGAGGAGGAAAGGCCGAAGTTTATGAAGGAGGTCTAAGGGTGCCGTTCCTGGCAAGATGGCCCGGTAAAATACCCGCTGGAAGTAGTTCCGGCCTGATGTCAGCGCAGTTTGACATGTTTGCCACGTTTTGTGAACTGGCAGGTATTCGCGCGCCAAAGAATGATGGAATTTCGCTTCTTTCGGAAATGAGAGGCCTGCAGCAGTCGGTGAGAAGGGAGTATATGTATTTCGAGTTTCCGGAAAAGGGTGGTCAGCTGGCCATCCGGTTTGAGAAATACAAAGCCGTGAAGACGGGTATGAAGCAGGACAAAAATGCCCGATGGCAATTGTATGATCTCGTGGAGGATGAAAAGGAGTCAAATGACATAGCAGATAAACACCCTGACCTTATAAGGCGACTCGATGCCGTCGTCGCAAAAGAACATTGGCCGGCAACCGTCCGTGAATGGGAGTTTGTCGATCCGAAATTCTGATTCCGGAGATTCAATCGTACCAGCTGAAAAATTTACCTGTGTATTTACAGAAATCAGTCAATTAAAAATACGAATATGTATCAGCAAAAATATAAGATCGCGTCTTCCGATTTTAAGTGGGTATGGTGTCGGGTCAGGCTGGCAGTTTATGGATTTATGCTCTTTTTCGTTTTTCCTGCCTTTTCCCAGACGGATAAACTGGCGATGGTTTGCGGAGATAATAAGTTGGTAATGATTGATTATGGGAAGTCTGTGGATTCTATCCCTTCAGTAGTATGGACCTGGGATGCACAACAGGCCATGGATCTTCCCCAGGATTTCAGAGAAAAAAAATTCAATACGATGGACGATTGTAAGGCCGTGAGGAAGGGAAGTGCCATCCTTGTGTCGTCTTCGTCGGGTGCTGTAGCTCTCCTGGATGCCCAAACCAGGAAAGTCCTTTTTTATGCTTCCGTACCTAATGCGCATTCCATCGAAATGCTTCCGGGGAACAGGCTGGTCGCTGCTGCTTCCACTGCAAAGGGTGGAAACAAGATCATGTTATTCGATCTGACCCGGCCCGACAAAGTACTGTTTACGGACAGCCTCTATTCGGCACACGGGCTTGTTTGGGATCAGAAGCGAAAAAGCCTGTTTGCTTTGGGCTACGACGTACTACGTGAATACAAAATGGAAACGCCCGACCGGTTAAAAATAGCCAATTCGTGGAAAATACCGGGAGAGAGCGGCCACGACTTGTACCCTGATGCCGACGGGAAGCATCTCTTCCTGACAGAGCATACCGGAGCATGGAAATTTGATCTCTTTACACATACCTTTCATAAAATCCCGGATTTCCCTGACGCAGAAAATATCAAAAGCGTCGGCAGGGATCGTAGAGGACAGTACATCTTTACTGTGCCGGAGAAAAGCTGGTGGACGTATCACGTCAGCTTCTTTTCTCCGTCGCGTAAACTGGCTTTTCCTGATATGAAAGTTTATAAGGCGCGTTGGTTTTCACAGGAGTAGACATTCCTGATTTTTGCATCCTCTTTTTATGCCAACCGCAAGGACACTTATTTGTGTCTTCGCGGTTGGCTTTATTCATTTTTGATGAAGTTTAGTGGAAAAATAAACCTGCATTCTAATCGATATTCATATTATTGAAAGGCAAAAACACTTGATCGAAAGTACAATCCGCACATAGCGGAAGAAGGGCCCACTTTCCGGCGTATGGAATAAGACCTGCCTGATGGCATTGCCCGATCAGTAATTTTTTCGAAAAAAGAATGCGGGTGCGACCGCCCCCACCTACTATGGCGGTCAAGAATGTTCAGTGAATATTTGAGAATTTTGCTTTTCTCTCGTTTGCGTCTATGCTTTTATCAGATGTCATTTTGTGCCTGTTCTCTTGCTGATAATTTGCACTTTTTTACGGATTGAAAGCGATTTTCTCCCAGGGGAATCGCTTGAGGGGGATGTGTATAACGCTCCGTAACGCTGAATGCTATACTTATCGAAGCAACTCCTCATTAAAAAAGTAAAGGGTCATGTTCCGGGAGAAGGATTTTTCGCAGCTCTCCATGGGAGTCGAAGTGGATGGTCCGCATTTTCGACCCCTTTCCCCGGCACCCACAGGCGGAGGTTTCCTTGTTTTACCCTACTTTTTTTAAAAAAGAATTAGGGTATTTCCCGTTTTTTGTATCTAAGCTGCAATGCAAACGATTTGCCTATGATTTCTCCCAGTTCAACCGATCCCATGGAAGACGGTTTCCAGGAACAGCGCCCTGTATTATCGGTCGAAACCTCTGTCGTGAAGCCTGAAGACGAGTTGCTGATACGGATAGCGTTCGCTAGAGACGCCTATGAGGGTTGCGATTTGCTTTTCAGGCGTTATTATCAGCCCTTGTGCAGTCACGCGGTAAGGTTCGTGTATGACAAAGCCGTGGCGGAGGACATCGTCGCTGAACTTTTTCAGAATTTCTGGCAGAAAAAGGTCTATGAGCGTGTGGAGTACTCTTATCGGGCTTACCTGTATCAGGCTGTTCGTCAGAACTGCCTGCTGTATCTTCAGCGTGAAGCAGGAATCACTGTACCGGTAGATCCGCTGATATCCCGGGAACTCCCTGCCGGTACCTCTTCACCGTCAGATCAAATCCAGTTTGACGAACTTTCCGAAAGGATTGATGCCGTGATCCGGGGACTTACTCCATCGGTCAGGAAGGTTTTCCTGCTGAGCCGCTTTGAGGGCCGCCGGAACCGTGAAATCGCGAACGAATTACATATTTCTTTAAAGACAGTGGAGGCGCACCTTACCAAAGCCCTTTCACTTTTTCGTAATGCACTACGCCATGAATGAATCTTCCGAACATATAACCAAGTCCATGGTCTTTGCCTACTTTTCACATCAGGCAACACCCATCGAGCGCCGCCAGATAGAAACCTGGCTGAGTTCTCCCGAGGGGGTGGAGAGGTATTATGCCTATCTGGATGAATGGGAAAGACATTTTCCACAGTTTCAATCCAATGCAGATACACGGCGTAATCAATTTGAAGCTTTTATGCGTAACGCCGACCGTTTGGATACACCGGAGCCTGATTTTGTTCCCGATGAGCGTTCCGCTTCGGAGGAAGTCAATGCGAGTTGGCTTAAAAAAAACTACCGTTGGTTTGTTGCTGCTTCGGTACTTTTGCTGGCAGGCGTGTGGCTGACCACTGATATGTGGTATTATCAAATCCTCGTGAGCAAGAATCATGAGATTGTAACTGCCAGACTGGAAGACGGATCAGAAGTGGAGCTCAGGGCAAACTCCAGCCTGAAGTATCCGCGCTTCGGATTCGGCCGGCAAAGAGAAGTATGGCTTGATGGGGAGGCTGCCTTTAAAGTAGCCCATCTGGCTGATGGTCGTCGTTTCAAAGTGAATCTTGGCGGACAGACGGTTATTGAGGTGTTGGGGACTGAGTTTGTGGTCAATAGCCGTAAAAGAGCCAATAAGATCATACTTAAATCCGGAAGTATACGGCTGACCAGTCCGGTCGCTGAAGTTCCGCTCTTGATGAAACCCGGTGAAATGGTAACCGTTACTGCAGAACATGAAGAGCTGGAGAAAGTCCAACTTGGCCTTAAAGCTGAAGAAGCAGATTGGAAAACCCAACACTTTGAATTTCAGGATACCCCATTGAAGGATGTGGCGCTTCAGCTGCACGATGCTTATGGAGTAAGTGTACGTATGAACAGGCCAATCGTCTCCGCAAGAACCTTGTCGGGTACATTCCAGGCAGAGACGGCAGAAGATCTGCTCGAGGCGATAGTTGAGATGATGGGATTGGAGGTAGAGGAAGTTCCGGATGGTTATCTCATCAAATAGCGTCGTGATGATAAGAAGCACCAGGAAAAGGACAGGGACGAAATCCTGTCCTTTTTTCGTGTCAAGCCTTGTTTTTGGATTTTTCAGGTGAAAGAATAAAAAAATAATAAGGGTGTGCCGGGCTTTTTGTATCTGTATAAGCAAGACGTCTGAATTACTATTGAAATACCTTACTAACTTTTTAAATCTCTGTTATATGATTAACCATTTCTACGTTGTGGTCCTGAGGCGAGGTTGGTTGAAATATGGGCTGAGCCTGATGGTACTGTTTCAGTCGTCGGTTTTCGGACAACGGTTGGCACAAGCTGATACAGCCCCCCGGTCTTCTGTTTACCAGCCCGCCACATTCAGCCTGATCGATGCATTGGCAAAGCTAAAAAGCCTGCACAAGGTAAATATTCTTTTCGAAGAAAAGAGTCTTCGCAATTACCAGGTACCTGCAGAGGCTGTAAAATCGCAATCCACGATTGAAGCGAATCTTAATGCCGTTCTTCAACCACTGGGTCTCCGTTTTAAAAAGAAGAAGAACAATTATATCATCATATCGGGAGATAATACGCCCGCCCGGGTACCAACTCCCGCAGCGCCCGGGTCTGAGAGCGCGCAGTCTTCCCGGCAGCCTGCCGAAAGCCGGATGGATGCGTCAGTATCGCCAAAAGACCGGAACCTTTCCGGCAGAGTAATTGATGAGCGCGGGGAAGGTCTCCCGGGAGTGAGTATACTGTTGAAGGGTAGTCATCAGGGAACAGTTAGTGATAAAGACGGGAGTTTCAGTATTCAGGTACCGGATAACGATGCTGTGCTTGTTTTTAGTTTTGTTGGTTTTGTGTCCTTAGAAGTTGCAGTACAAAACCAGACCCGGATCGACATCACTATGAAAATTGACGAGAAGGCATTGGAGGAAGTGGTGGTTGTGGGGTATGGAGAGCAATCCAGAGAATTACTCACGACCTCAATTTCAAAGCTGGATAATAAAGTGCTGCAGAATACGATGATTTCCAATGCCGGAGCTGCTTTGCAGGGAACTATTCCAGGACTAAGAGTGATCAACACATCCGGTCAGCCGGGGAGTACGCCAAGTATTCTCTTACGGGGAGGGGCCTCAATTAATACTCCGGGTGCTCCCTTGGTGGTGGTTGACGGCATTGCCAGGACGATAAACGATATCAACCCTTCTGATATAGAATCTGTCGAAGTTTTAAAGGATGCCGCGTCTACTGCAATATACGGTGCCCGTGCAAACAACGGTGTTATCCTCATCACTACAAAAAGAGGCAAATCCGGTGTTGCAGAAATTACCTACAATCTAAGAACCGGTGTAAGCAACCAGAGAGATGATTATGGCTACCTTAATGCGAGAGATTATATATATTTTAATAGGTTAGGTGTACGTAATTCTAATAATTCCAGGGCTATGGGAGGGGTAGCCGGAGTGTCTCCGGACAACAATCTGGGATATGGTACCAATAATCCCGGCATGTTCGATATCGCAAAAATCAACAATACAAACCGATCGTCCTTTTCAAATCTGTTGGCAGAGGGCTGGGACTGGATGATAGACCCCTACAATGACTTGGATACACTGGTTTTCAAAGATCACTCAGGTAAGGTAGCCGATCAGGCATTCAGAAGGAATACATTTAGCCAGGATCATCACATAAGCTTCACGGGAGGGAACGACAAGGGGAAATTTTTGTCGAGCATCGGTTACTATAAGGAGCAGGGTATTCTTATCGGTACAGAATATGAAAGATTCTCAGGATCCCTCAACGGCTCTTACAAGATAAAAGATAACATAGAAATATCGAGCGCAGTTAATTTCACCAATTCAAAAAGGCCTCCTCTGATTTTCACAAACGATGCGGGAGCTTTTTACATCATGAGAAATCTGTATCCGACTTTTAGACCGACGGATGAAAACGGGAATCCTGCAACCGGAAGGGGTGTGAATTATGGAAATCCAAATTATTGGATGGACAAATACATCAGAAAAAACAATGCGAGGAGAACCACGCTTAACTTCGGAGCGAAATGGGAAATTATTCCCGGTTTGCAGATTGCGGGGCAGGCAAACATTTTTTTTACGGACAGCAGGTCTGAGTCCTTTGACAAAGAATTTAAAATTCAGACCAGTGCATTGCCGGATCTCAACAGGTTGGCTTCCGCAAGTACGCAAACTGAATTTCAGCAACAGCACAACCTGACGCTGCAATACAAACGAAACTTTTCTGATCACAATTTTAGCATTCTGGGAGGGGGAGAAGTACTTACCGTTTCAAGCTTTTTGCTTTCGGCAGCAGGCTCGCAAGCGCCCACGGATGACGTATATACACTGAATTCTGCAAGAGTAAGAACCAGCATCTCCTCTTCAGTCGACGATTACCGTATTTTATCGGCATTCGGTCGGTTGAATTATGACTATGACGGCAGGTTTCTTTTTACTTCCGTCATCCGCTATGATGGCAACTCCAGGCTAAGTCAGAAAAGCAGGTGGGGCATATTTCCGGGAATGTCTGTAGGGTGGAATATTCATAGAGAAAAGTTTTTCAGTGGTTCTCGGATCGAAGACTATTTATCCAAATTCAAAGTAAGAATGAGCTACGGGGTAAACGGCAACATTGCAGGCATCGGCAATTATGAGGTACAGGGAGTTTATAGTCTCGGAACACCTTACAATCAGCAATCAACTTTTCTGAATACCGGTATACTGAACGAAGCTTTGCGTTGGGAAAAAAGCAGATCTCTTGATGTAGGTATGGATATCAGTTCGAAAAGTAGTCGGGTAACATTAATGGTGGACTATTTCAGACGTGAATCCAAAGATCTGCTGACCAACCTGGCTTTGCCCGATTATACCGGATTCAGCAGTTTCCGGACAAATCTTGGAAGTTTACTCAACTCAGGCTTTGAATCAGATCTGAATTTTGGAGTCCTCAGAAGCAGCCAGGGACTGAATTGGGATCTGGGCTTTAACGTGTCTTACGTAAAAAACAAAATTTTGCAGCTACCCTTTAACGGCAATGAGAGAAACAGGCAGGGTGGGCATCAGGTATATGACCAGGCTTCCGGCAAGGTGATTTGGGTGGGTGGCCTCCAGGAAGGAGGCTCCATTGGCGATGTGTTTGGATTTGTACAGGAGAGAATATTAAAAGACTGGGAAGATGTTAATGTAAATGTGAGCAATCGATACGATGCCATTGCCGGATTGTATGGTCCTGAATTGTGGAATAAGCTGGGTAACAAAAGTGGAAAATATCCCATTGAACCTGGCGACGTACTTTGGGCTGACCTCGATCGCAACGATACTATTAACTCTCTCGACCGTGTGAAAATGGGTAACATATATCCTAAATGGACAGGAGGCGTTTCCACTTCCTTATCTTATAAGAATTTCTCTGTTTATTCCCGGCTTGACTACGCGATAGGTCATGTGATCTACAATCATTTAGCCGCCCAGACAGTTGGTCAGTATTCAGGTACGCTGAACAGTATAGATTGGGTCAAAGACATGTGGAGGGAAGACAATACGCAAACAGACCTTCCCAAGTTCTATTACGCTGATCTTCCAAAATTAAATATCAAGCGATCGGCCTTACATAATCCCACACTCGATGATCATTCTTCCAGGTTTTATGAAAAAGGAGATTATCTTTCACTGAGAGAGATCACACTAAGTTATTCTTTTCCTGTAGCGATGCTGCAAAAAATCAAGCTCTCATCCTGTCAGCTCAATATTACCGGACAAAACCTGCTTTACATGACGAGGTATTCGGGTTCGAACCCGGAACTGGGTGGTGTAGATGAGGGACGGTATCCATTGCCGAAGATTATTATTCTCGGTTTAAAGATCTCAATTTAAAACATAATGCAACATGATCAGATATACATTGCGTTTCGTCTCGTGTTTATTTCTCTTGATGTTTTTCAGTGGATGTGAAGTATTCAATCTTAACGTTACACCGTCAAGTAGCATCACCGATGCCAATTTTTGGAAGAACAAAGGTCAGGTTGAGTCGTTTATGGCAGGCATACACGGCAGATTCCGAACCCACTCCTTTAATTTATTCCAACTGGGTTCCCTTAGGGCCGACGAATTCGGAGACGAGCCTTTTGGGGGAGAATCGACAGGAGGTTTGGGGGTGTTATTTAACAATACACTAAACGCTCAAAACACGGGAATTGTGGGTTTTGCGGATTTTTATACAAATATAAATCAAATCAACCTGTTCATTTTCAAATTACAAACCGCAGATTTTATCGAAGGAAGAGAAATGCGTTATCTATTGGGTCAAGCTTATGGGCTGAGAGCATTTTACTATTTTCAATTGCTCAAATCATGGGGTAATGTGGTCATTCATAGAAAGCCCAGTATAGCCTTCGAACTCAATGATCTTTCTAAGGAGGCCTCGGGAGAAGATGAAGTTATAGCGCTTATAAAGTCAGACATTGACCAATCTGAGATGCATTTTTCGGACGACTATTCCTTTAAGAACAGTAGCAGGACATTATGGTCTAAATCAGCCACCCTGACCTTGAAGTCCGAGGTGTACCTCTGGTCTTCCAAACAAATGGGCGGGGGACGCGCAGATGCCGGTATAGCAAAATCAGCGTTAACAGAACTCCAGAACATGGTTCCGGAGCTAGGCCTTCTCAGCAATTTTTCGGATGTATTTAAATATGAGAATAAAAATAATAAAGAAATAGTTTTTGCTATACATAACGGATTGAACGAGTACACCACTTTAGGAGGCCTGTCTCTTGAAACCATGTTACCTCAAATTACTTATATTGGTCTATACCACGACTCTTTGGAAAACAGACCGATCAGAAAGGAAACTGATTTGGTACAGGTAACCGGCGGGGGGATGACCACAGCGGTGAAAGTTGCAACCTTTCGAAGATTTGACGATCAGGATTCCAGAAAGCATATTTCAATTCAGGGTGTTTACAAAAAGGATAACACCGAATACACAATTGCCGGATGCTATTTGAAAAAATACAAAGGGACTTTCTTTGGAGGTGCCAGGGCGTTTGTGGATGATTTCCCGATATATAGGTATTCGGACGTATTGCTGCTTCTGGCGGAAGCCAAAATTGTATTAGGGGAAAATCCGGCAAATGAGATCAATTTAGTCAGAGCTCGAGCTTACGGTACGAAGTACGTACCAGAAATTCATTCTTTTCCGAACAAGACAGGAGATAGCAATACCGAGGAGGCGCTGTTAAACGAAAGGTTATTCGAATTTTTGGGTGAGGGAAAGAGATGGTACGATCTCAGGCGCTTCGGTAAAAAGTATGTTTTTAAATATACAACTGCGAAAGAAGACTACCAGCTATACTGGCCGATAGATATCGGTTCTCTAACAAGAAACAGATCACTTAAGCAGACGCCCGGCTACTAATTTTATCAATAATCAAATACAGGAAAGAGATTATGAAAGCAACCCATGCTTACTTGCTTACTATGTTGATATACAGCACTGTTGCTTATGCTCAACAAAACAACTTTGACCCGGACCAGCATAAAATCCTTGAATCAGAGCGGTCAGACGGCCGTTACACCAGTACAAGAGGGTTTGTACAACATCAAATGCGTAACCAGACTGCATTGCTTCAATTTGATGATCAGTTTACAAAAGAAGAATTTGATCGTTGGAAGGTGAAAGTAAGAACGAAGCTGGCAGAACTCATGAAATTCCCATTGACTGACGATCAACCTGCTCCCAAAATGCTTTCAAGAGAAAAAAGAGACGGTTATGTCCTGGAGAAATGGGAGGTTTATCCCCAGTCGGGAAGTGTCGTCCCTATTTTGATGTTGGTCCCCGATAAAGTTTCTCCCGCTCGTCCGGCGCCTTTGGTTTTGTGTTACCCGGGTTCGAACAGGAGTAAGGAAGAATTAGCCGGCGAGGCTGAGTTGGAGCCGCTTTACAAGATCGAAAGGCACTATGAGAAAAATCACATGGCCAAGTTTTACGCGCAGCAAGGCATCATATCGATAGCTATTGATAACCCGGGAATCGCGGAATTATCGGATCTTGAGCGATTTAAAATTGCTCCAAATTATGACCGTAACACGCTTTCACGCTATTTAATTGATATGGGGTGGCATTATCTCGGACTCTCTTCTTTTCATGGGAATCAGATCCTCAAATGGGTACGACAATTGAATATTGTGGATCCAAACCGTATAGCTGTAAGCGGACATTCACTCGGTACTGAACCGGCAATGGTACTGGCTGTATTAAATCCGGATATAAAGGCATTGGTGTTCAATGACTTTCTTACCAATACACGAAGGCGAATCCTTTCGGAGACAAGGCCTGACAAAAACGGTCTTCGGCCGATGGCAAATTGGTTGGGCCATTCTGTCCCGGGTTTGTGGGAGTGGTTTGACTACTCAGACTTGCTTGCCAGCCTGGCGCCGCGTGCTTTGTTAATATCAGAAGGCGGCGTAACCTTGGACTTGAAAACCGTTTCAAAAGCCTATAGTATTACAAAATCAAGTGCTTTTGATTTCAAATACTATGAAAAATATAAAAATGCCGAGAGTAGAATAGCGGACAAGGATATCCCGGAAGGTCTGAGTCAGGAAGAATACTTTAAATATGCCAATGTGGACGTGGCGAACCATTATTTTAAGGGGGAAGTTGCAGTACCGTGGTTGAGAGGTAAACTATCTGATAGTAAGGAATAAACACAGTAGCTCCATCTATCTGAGCAGAATGCTCAAAAAAGGGGGGCTTTTTAGTCCTCTTTACGGCCATTCGTTTGAACCATGTTCTGTACGAATGGCCGTAGTCTTTTTCAGGTTACATTTCATTCGGAAAATACAAAACAAAATTATATTTTGATTATTCCCCATTTCATGTAATTTATTTTGATTTTTTTATTAAAGTATATTTTGTTATGATAAAAGTCTATATTTCGTATTTTCTCAAAATAATATTCTGTTTCAAGAGGGTTTGAAATTTTCTGACTTTTAACTATATTGCTTTTCGTGCTGAACCCAGACAGGAGCTTCTACCCGTCTTCACCCGTTGAATATTATTTTATGCAAAACCGCAGACAGTTCCTTACCACTTCCGTCAGATACGGTGTTTCCCTGATGAGCCTGCCAATGCCCGGCGGTAGAGCTTTAGCAGCAACGCCGGAAAATCCAACCGGGAATCCGAATTACTCGGTGAAACTGGACACGCCCACCCGGCTCTACGATGGCAAAAGTTGCTGGACCCACCCCCGGGTGGGCATGATCCCCGGCGCTGGAATAAATGGCATGCCTCTCGCTGTGATGACGATGAATATACTTGATCTTGAAGGCAGTGATGTGTTCAGGCAAATGTCGGCTATGTACTCTGAAGACCTGGGTAAACGATGGACAACTCCTGAGGTAGTCATGCCGCTGTGTCCCAGAATAGAGGTCATTGAAGACATCAGAAGGCCGGTTGCCCTTAGCGATTACTGGCCGAAGTATCACGGAGGTTCCGGTAAACTTTTAGGCATAGGTCATACGGTTGCCTATACACAAGACTGGAAAGTGACCAATCCGAGACCCCGACACACTGCCTATTCCGTCTATGACGTGAAAGCAAAAACCTGGGCCCCCTGGCAAAAATTCGAAATGCCTGATCCTGTCAAATTTTACAATTCAGGAGCCGGGTGTTCCCAGCGTTATGACAGGGAAGACGGTACGATACTCATGCCCTTTTATTTCCAACTTCCCGGTTCCAATCTTCACGCGGCTGTGGCACTTTGCCGTTTTGACGGAACCACGCTCCGTTATGTAGAGCATGGCAGTGAACTGGGATTGAACCAGGCGCGGGGTTTGTATGAACCTTCCGTCACGCGCTATGGCGATAAGTATTTTCTTACCCTCCGTAACGACCTGAGCGGATATGTGACTACCAGCAACGAGGGCTTGAATTATGGGCCGGTTCGTCCCTGGCAATTCGACGACGGAACCGATCTGGGAAACTACAACACCCAGCAGCATTGGGTCACCCATAGTGACGGGCTGTTTCTGGTATATACCCGCCGCGGCGCTAACAACGACCACGTGTTCCGTCACCGGGCGCCCTTGTTTATGGCTGAAGTAGATCCGGAACGTCTGTGTATAATACGTAGTACCGAAACCATATTGATTCCCCAGAGAGGCGCCCGTTTTGGTAATTTCGGTGTAACGGAAGTGAGTCCGGGCGAAACCTGGGTGACCGAATCCGAATGGATGCAGCCCAAGGGAGTGGATAAGTACGGGAGTGACGGTAGTGTATATGTGGCGAGGATTCAATGGGACCGTCCGAACAAGTTGTTTAGGTGATCTGAGGAATTTTCTAGTCAAAGCAGATCATCCCGGATTTTGACACGGTGGTTTCACGCAGGTAAACTGCATACATCCCACTCGTCTTTGCTGTTAATTCATTAGTTTTACCGCAAATCCTATTCTCTTCCTGTGCTGAAGTATATTCTTGTATATGGTCTGCTTCTTGTTACGTCGGCATTGGCTGCCCAAAATACACTTGTGCTGAGCGATAGCGACGTTCAGCAGGTTACAGATTATGCCATTCTACCTGATAAAGGATATCATATTGATCGTATAGCTGGAGATACGACGCTTCTTTTTGTGGAGAGCGATTCTTTAAGGCCAGGGAATCAGTACGTGTGGTGGTTGCGCATGATCGTTACCAACAGGGGCCCGTACTCCATGGCCTGTCATCTGCGCGTAGTTCCGCAACTCTTCAATACACTTTATTACCGCCATGCGGGAACGGGCAAATGGGTTGAGGAGGAGGGAGGAGTTTACAGCCCACCCGACGGAAGCATATACAAGAACGATCTGCCTTTTTTACTCCGGGGCGAGGGGACAGATACACTTTACGTCAGAGTTTCGTTGGCCAATTTAGTACCGGTACCATTTGCGGTCAAACCGTTACTCATGATCGCGAAAAAGGACATGGTAGCAGAAAAGGAGAATCAAATATTTACTATCTGGTTTGTTGGCTTCGTTTTGCTGCTTCTGTTTTCGTTAAACTACCTGTATGTGTACCGTACGCTCAGGGAAAAAATTATCTTTTATTTTCTGGTGGCGCAGTCAGGAGGCATCCTGTACATTACTTCCTACTGGTATACACTGTACAAATGGTTCCCTGCGAAGGTGTTTACATCGTCTATGACGGCGGATGGGCTTATCCAAACTTACAATACCAATGCTTTGCTGATGCATTTGTCGGTCGTACTTATTTTGTATGGCCTGGTACAAATGACGCGACATTTCCTCGTTACCGCTGTCAGACTTCCGGAGTTGGATCGGATTTTAAAATTTAGTCTGCGCCTGTATCTTCTGTTTGCATTTGTACTCGCCTTTATCAATATTTTTATTAAACAGGTCAATCATATTACCCTTTCTTATGACAATGTTTTTTGCCTGTTGATTATTCTGGCCATTGCTTTCACAAGTTTTGTTGGATTCGTACGTGGTTTTCCTGCCGCCCGCCCCTTTTTGTTTGCCAATATGGTGCCTCTGGTTTTTATGACGGGTACTGCTGTACTTCATGTTTTTACGGAAATCAATACTACCGGTGACTGGTTGCCGCTGCTTGCGATTGTTGCTCAATCCCTGGGGTACTCTATTGCAGTGGTTGCCTTCATCAGGGATCTCCGTCAAAATTTTGAGCAAAAGAAACAGGAGGCACAGCAGCTTGCCCTGGAGATTCAGGAAATGGATTTCAGGCATCGTTTGATTACCCTCGAAAACCGGGAGATTAACCTGGATATATTACAGGAAAAGAAGAAAAATGAATTGCTTCAGCGTACATTGGAATACAATCAGCGTGAACTTGCTTCGAATGCCTTGTACATGGTCCAGAAAAATGAATTGCTGGCAAAATTAAAGACCGAAATAAGTGAATTAACAAGACAGCATCCGCATATTGAAAAGAAGGAGTTTTCCGGTGTATCCTCATTGCTGAACAGTCACGTATACCTGGATGCGGAATGGGAGAAATTCAAGATCCATTTTGAGCAGGTACATCCCCGTTTTTTTGAAGATCTTCAGGAGAGATATCCCACGCTTACGAGGAACGAAGCGAGATTGTACGCTTATTTTCATATTAATCTTTCCAACAAAGAAGTGGCGAGGCTGCTCAATATCGATCCCGCCAGTGTACGTCAGGCAAAAATGAGGCTGCATAAGAAGCTTGCCGTTCTCAATGAAGAGTGATTTTTTTTAAATGTCTGATAATTAAATAATTAATCAAATTTATTTTTGCGATGTCGACACTTTGTCGACGCCGGATTTTAGGATTTCAGAAGAGAAACAAAGTGGTTTGCAGTTCATTTACTGGCCCTTTTTTTACTTCTGTATGCGATTACTTTTTTACTTTCCTCATTTACTGGTCGCTATTTTTGCCTGCCTGGCTGCCACGTCAACCGGAGTGCAGGCTCAGCACATCTATCTTGTAGACGCTGCGCTAAGCGGCAATCACAACGCAGTTCCGCTTTCTTCGGTGAACGCATCCGATTGGAACAACGCCTGCGGAGACCTTCAGGCGGCCATCAATGCAGCTTCTGAAGGTGATGAAATATGGGTCAGGGCGGGAACGTATCATCCGACACGTGATCCTTTCGGATCGGCCACCCCGGCAGACGTAAAAGACAAGACTTTTTATCTGAAAAGCGGCGTGAAACTGTATGGAGGTTTTTCCGGATCAGAGACCGTGGCTGCCTCCCGTAACAGCCGTGCAAACTCCACCGTGCTCAGCGGGTACCTGGGAACGGATGGCAGCGATCCTATCCATAGCTATCACGTGGTACTCTCAGTGAACGATGCGGTTACTACAGTTCTTGACGGTTTTACCGTAACTGAGGGAAAAGCCAATGGTGCGGGGAATGTATCCGTGGAAGGTCGTTTGGTGAACAAAGGGGCCGGTGGAGGGATTGTTAACGAATCCGGTTCTTTGCAGGTAATCAATAGCGTGATTACTGGAAATACCGGAGTATATGGCGGTGGCCTTGTGCTTACCAGTGCAACCGCTTCTGCATTGATATTGAGCACAGTCATCAGGAACAACAGCGGCTACGATGGTGGGGGTATCATCTGTTCGGGTTCATCTGCCTTATTTGTGAATTGTGTGTTGTCAGACAACACAGCGACCCATGATGGAGGTGGCATTCACATTTTTGAAGGAGAGCCTAAGTTTAGAAATATAACTGTCGCCGGAAATACGGCACCCAACGGGGGGGGGATGAATATCAATTCTTCGCCGGTGTCATTGGTGAATAGTATTGTGTGGGGAAATAGCGGAAACTCAGCCGGTTTGAATATATCCGCATCTGCAGATACCGTTCTTTATTGTCTTTTGCAGGAACCTCGTTATGGCTTGGGTAACCTTCATGCCGATCCTCTTTTTCGTGATGCTGGTGCCGGTGATTATAGGCTTCTTGGGTGTAGTCCGGCCATTGATGCAGGATTTGACGTCCTGGTCCCCGACGGAATAACAAAGGATCTTGATGGAAACGACCGGTTGAGGAGAAGCGCAGTAGACATGGGCGCTTACGAGTTTGGGTTTCCTGTAGCTGCTGCCGGCTCGGACGGGATCATTTATGTCAGGGAGGGTTGCGCAGGTAGTGGCAGCAGCTGGGCTGATGCTTCCAGTGATCTTCAGGCGGCGATCGATGCGCCGGGCGTATCGGAAGTAAGGGGGGCTGGCGGGACTTACAAGCCGGTTCGCCGCGCTGACGCCCTGGGTAATGTTACGCTGAACGACCGTGGGAATGCTTTCGTGCTCAAAAAGGATGTAAAAATCGTGGGAGGTTATGCAGGTACCGGAGCCACACCGGATGCGCGGGATCTGTCCATTCATAAGTCTGTTCTGGACGGCGATCTCGGTACACCCGGGAACCGTGAAGACAATGCTTATCACGTGGTGATCAGTGTAGGTGATCTCGGTACCGCGCTCCTCGACGGGTTTACGATCACCGGAGGTAATGCGGACGAACAGGGTACTTTGGGTATAACCGTAAACGGACAGGGGGTCGGCCATCATAGTGGTGGGGGTTTAGCGGTTTATTTTAGTACCATCAAACTCTACAATGTATCTGTAGAAGGGAATTCGGCCTACTACGAAGGAGGTGGAGTATATGTTACCCTGGGACACGCAGAGTTTGTCAATAGCGCAGTAACTGGCAACGCCGCCAGTTCGGGTGGAGGGGTGTTCTCTTTTTACTCACCTGTGAAGCTTACGCTTTCCACGGTTGCCGGAAACACAAATTATGGAATCGTTGTGAGAAATAGTCGTTTCGATGCTTATGCCAGTATTATCTATGGTAACGGAGAGGGAGGGACAAGCGGAACGGGTGACTTCAGGCACAGTCTTTGCCAGGGGTTTTCGGACACTTCTTACGGAAATATAAGCGGACACTTCGACCCGCGGTTTGTAGATCCGATTTTTTACACTGAAGCGCCAAAGAGTGGAGGAAACTATAAACTGCAAGGTTGTAGCCCGGTGAGTAATCAGGGAGATTCTTACTTTGCTTCCGGTGTAGCTACCGACCTTGGGGGGCAGCCGAGAATATTTGAAGATCATGAGGTAGACTTGGGTGCCTATGAATTTCAGGGAGAGCCGGTTTCTCCACCTTCCCAACCGGTAGCCGATTCCCCTCAGATTCTTCCGGGCGGCTCAGTAGTAGAAAACCTCGTGGCCACCGGAGAAAATATCAAATGGTATGAAGTCCCGACAGGCGGCAGGGCGCTGGAGCCGGATGCAGTTTTGGCCGAAAAAACCTACTATGTGAGTCAGACAGTGAACACCTGCGAAAGTACGCGTGTCCCTGTAGAAGTTGCCGGGGCCTATCGTACACGTTACGTAACCGCTGCGGGTAGCGGGGACGGTTCCAGCTGGCTTAATGCAAGCGGAGATCTTCAGGCGATGATCGATGCTGTGGGTGTACAAGAGGTGCTGGTCGGTCAGGGTACTTTCAAACCTAGTCGTCGGGCCGACGCGACCGGAACGGTTACGCCCGCGGATAGAAATAACGCTTTCGTTCTCAAGAAAGATGTCATTGTATCCGGAGGTTATTCCGGAACAGGGGCCATGCCTGACGAAAGGAATCCTGGTTTGTATGCCTCCGTGCTAAGTGGAGATCTCGGTGAAGAAGAGAATAGAACCGACAATACTTATCACGTCGTTATCAGTGCAGGTGACGTGGGGACCGCGCAGCTAGATGGATTTGTTATAACGGGCGGACAGGCGGAGTCGACCGCTGAGATAGAGGTAAACGGAATGGGAATACACACCGGTAAAGGCGGAGGAGTTTATCTGGTCGCCTCATCTCCCGTGCTTTTCAACCTTATCATCCAGGGCAACCAGGCCTCGGGTGAAGGAGGCGGCGTCTTTGTAGATAACACATCGGTAGAATTGACCAATCTTCAGCTGAGCGGGAACAAGGCTGCGAATGGCGGAGGAATATTCGGCACAGAATCGTCTTCTCTGCGCATGGTTAACAATACGATTAGTGGGAATACTTCGTATGGAGTTGTCTACGCCGGATCTGGTTTAGAGGTGTATAACAGCATGATTAGCGGAAATGGTGAAGGTGGTATTGAGGGCGATGTGTCGGATCTGAAGCATAGCCTTGTTCAGGGGCAGAGCAGCGTAGCCGATGGAAATATCCATGGAGATGCAGATCCCAGGTTTGTTAATGCACCTTCCTACACGACCGCTCCGTTTACCGGGGGGGATTTCGGGGTGACAGTTTGTAGCCCGGTCATAGACAAGGGTAATAACATTTATATAGATCTGGCTTTCGATGCAGCCAGGTAATATTTTTCGCCTGCATTGACAGCAGGGCTGCATGGGTGAAGTGT
>CAZAVR010000008.1:0-343 GCA_964488435.1 uncultured Cytophagales bacterium
ACCCAGAGCACGTCGGATCTATCGATAAAAAATGCTGTAATACTCGTTTCAGGTACAGTTTTGTTTTGCCAGACCAACTCGAGCTGGTCATTTTGATTAACTCTAAAAATTCTACCCTGGTTAACGAGATAGGCAAGCTGTTTCGAATCCTGACAAAGTAAATTCCAATACGCATCAATATAGACCGACTGCGGCGGGGGGATTTTAATGGATTTGGATGTTCGTTTCTTAAGATCGAGGATTACAACCCGGTCGTCCCGGTAAACCAGCAACCTGTTTTTCGGTAGCAGCGCAACAGTACCCGCATTGATGTTCCCTTCAAAGAACATTTCAGGCCTTATCC
>CAZAVR010000008.1:353-23117 GCA_964488435.1 uncultured Cytophagales bacterium
TTTCTCTGTCGCTAACCTGTACGCCGTCTTCTGAGATCAGGAAAGCGGTACCGTCCGGAGCTTGAAAAATCACACTAAGAGTATCCTGCTTCAGCAGCCCGTTGGCCGTATTGGCAAAAAAAGTCTTACCCGTATCCGAATTTAACCATCCGATACCCGAAGCATCAGATCGATTGAAAAGCCAGTCTTTGCCGTTATATACATTTGCTTTGTTGAGAAAATGAGCCTTACTATTAGGAATATTTCGTAGAGCAGACAAGTGAGGAATTCGCTTTGACATAAAAGTTCGTGTATCAAAGCAATCATGCCGCAATCCTTCATAGGTTACAGTTAACTTACTGCTATCCGCCTGAAGCATTAAGTTGAAGATAACGTTCTGCGCAATGGTGGTAGAATCGCCGGGTTTGTTCCGGAAATTTTTGAACTCGCGACCGTCAAAGCGGCTGAGGCCGTCGAGGGTTGAAATCCAGATAAACCCGTCTTTATCCTGTGTGAAGCCGGTTATGAAGTTTTGTGGCAGCCCATCGTCTAAACCAAAATGTTGTTCGTTCGTGTATATGGGTCTCTGAGCAAAACAGGTGTTTCGATGGTTCGAAACCAAAAGAAAAAGCAGGCACAGGAAGGCGTGATAAGGTTTTGCTCTTGTTAACATCAGTTTCAGTCACGTAGCGAGAGTGTTTTGACTCCTACGAAAAATCATTGAAAGCGGCGCTAAATATTAAAAGTAAGAAAGCAGTTTCCCCTACTGACCTCTCCGGAAATGGACAACGACAGACGTATCATTAACGTATTTTAGGTGATGTGACGAGCAAAAAAAGAGGGCAGGAGCACCTTTTATCACTATTACCATGGCAGTTCCACCTGCGGAGTATGCTGCGAGGCGCATAAGGTCAACGACAAAATCGTCGATAAAATCAGGGAGTTTACGTTAACTGATTCGAAGCTGAAATTGTTCAGGGAAGTAATCGGTACTATTTACAAGGTTAAAACCCAAACCAGCTTGTAACCTATACCTGAAGAAAAAACAGGACCCTCTCCCGAAGATCCTGTCTGTGCGCCCGAAGGGAGTCCAGTCGAACACCTTTTGGGATTTCTCGTGTTTCTGGATGGGGTGAAGTTAGCGTGATTACAACCTTATCGAGTTAATACATCTCCGATTTGGAATTCAATCTGGAATGATTTACCCAAAACATAATGTTGCTATTTGTTAAATAATAATCATTACCTATCTTTGACGTTAGTAACGAAAGGCAGCATTATGATTATTTCGTTCGGTTCAAAAGAGACAGAACAAATTTGGAATGGCATCCGAGCAAAAAAGATACCTGCTGAAATCCAGCATATCGGAAGGCGAAAGCTCAGAATGCTACATAACTCGCAAGACATAGCAGATCTGCGGATTCCTCCCTCAAACAGACTAGAAAAGCTGTCAGGAGATCTTGAGGGGTTTTACAGCATACGAATCAACAGACAATGGAGGATTATCTTTCACTGGGACAGGGGGAATTCAAGCGAAGTACAAATAGTCGATTATCATTAAAAGATAGGAAAATGGAGAAGTTGCCTAACATACATCCGGGGGAAGTTCTATTATACGAATTCCTTGAGCCACTCGGAATTACAGCCTATCGGCTTTCCAAGGACCTCAAAATACCACAGACGAGAACTTCAGAAATCCTCAGAGGCAACCGCAGGATCACAGCTGATACAGCGTTGCGGCTAAGTAAGTATTTTGGCAATTCGGCGAAATTCTGGCTCGGGCTTCAGGATGACTACGATATTGAAGAAGAAAGAAAAACCGGAGGGGCAGATCTGGATGAAATCAGAAGATTTGAAAGCCAGAATGTTGCGTGAATTCGTCGTTTATTTTAAATATTCCCAATAGAATCCACTATTCACTCTATTGTGAACAAGTGCGCATACATTTTCTTTTTACCCAATAGCGCTCCGTCGATTCCTTGATCTACTTTTTTAGTGTTTCTTGATGTATTAGGTCTGACTCAAGTTCGTTGTCACTTACTCTATTGAAATATTATTTGTGTAAAGCCAATTCTTGACCTCTTCTAGAATATCGATCAGTAGACTTGAATAAGGTGAAAAGACTTTGCTCTCACAATGTTTATCTAATAGTATTTCTAAATCCTGAATAACGTTTTTTAAAAATTGTAGATTATCGGCTATCACATATTTATCTTTACTCCTGGAAGGTTATACCGCTTATCTTGCAAAAAGATACATTCCATATCGGGAACGTTCATCCCTCAAATAATCTACCAACAATTAACTTTCTAGGCTTCCTAACAAGTCTGATCCATCTCAATTGTTAGGAAGTTTCAATTCCAAAGGAGCCGAACCGTCAAAGCCATTTTCAAAAAGCGAAGATAGGGGCGTTTATCATGAGCTAACTCGACTTCCTGCGCTAGGGAATATTACCATCATTATCACTGTATCCGTCTCTCCAGATTTAACCCAAATCGGTTCTTAACGTATACCTGGGATGTAATACAAGCCCTGAAACAAGAGGTAAGATTATGAATATTCTAAGCGCCCCTTGCTATCGACGCGTAGCACTACATCAGGAATTTCTCAACAAAATTGATTATTCGCTTAACTTTGAGCAGATAACAATAGATTCACCATACATAAAAAAACAGGATTTTCTTGCGAAAACCCTGTCTGTGCGCCCGAAGGGATTCGAACCCCTATCGGTGGTACCGGAAACCACAATTCTATCCATTGAACTACGGGCGCATATCGGGGTGCAAATATAGTCTCTTTTTGATTCCTCTGCATAAAAAGGAGGAATTTTGTTTGTGAATCTATTTTTTTGGTGCTTTGGGAAAATAATTGTGCGCTGTCATCAGCTACACAACGGCGTGTTTAGCGGTTGTGCTGATACCGTCTCAGATTGTCCAGAACGATGGCCCCTGCAATGGCAACGTTCAGGGATTCGGCCTGACCTATGCGCGGAATCGTAATTCTGCCGGCGAGCAGCCCCGAAATCTCGGAACTGATGCCATTGGACTCGTTCCCAAGTACGAGGTAGCCGCCTTTTTCCGGATAGGAATAGGTGTAGACAGGTTCACCCTCCATAAAGGTCCCGATCAGAAGAGGGGGTGGGGTGGAGGCAGCAACAAATTGTTTCAGATCGGTGTAGTATGCGGATATCCTGGCGAAAGATCCTTTACTGGCGGCAATGACTTTCGGATTGTAATAATCGGTGGTGGATTCAGAACAGATGATTTTACGTATCCCGTACCAGTCGGCTATGCGAATGATGGTCCCCAGGTTGCCCGGGTCGCGGATATCGTCGAGCATAAGGGCAAATTCCCCCTCTTCTACAGACAAATATTTGTTTTCTTTCGTTTTAGCTACAGCCAGACAAGAGTCATTGGTCTGGAAGGTGCCCAGTTTTTCGAGTTCGGCAGGACTGGTTCCGACGAACAGGGTATCGGAACGGTTGAGGGTAGTTTCGTGTTCCTGAAGGAATGCAGGCGTGGCGGCAATGAGCTCAATTTCGAAATCGGTGTCCAGGAGTTCAAGCACACTTTTGGCACCCTCTACAATAAAAGCTTGGTGCAATTGCCGATACTTTTTAATTTGCAGGGAATTAATGTATTTGATCTGACTTTTTGAAAGCATTGAATTGCAGCCGTTTTGTTTATACTTCAGGAATTGCCTTGCTGATACTGTGGTTGTCCGGATGCGCCCCTGTACAGCGTGACGGATCACGCCGATACCTTTTGGGAACTTCCTCCATCAAAGGTAACAAATCGATCAATAAGGAGGAGCTTGAAGCACTTATTCCGCAAAAACCTAACAGGAGATTTCTGGGTCTTCCCTTTTTTCCCTACTTATGGCTTTACCAGATCGGTTCTTCCTGGTACACCAGGGAGCCGCACCAGCGAAAACTGGTTGAACTTACCATTGCCTACCGTGAAGAAGCCCGCCTGCATGAGAATGATCCGGTGAAGTTGCTGTCCGTCCAGCGCCGATATGCCAGAAAGATTGAGAAAGCGCGTTTGAGAGTGGAGAAGGGGAACTGGTGGATGAGGGTGCTGGGAGAGGAGCCGGTGTATTTCAATCAGGTGAATGCAAAGGCGAATGCCGAGAAAATGCATAGTTATCTTTTTAACAATGGTTTTTTTGAGAACACAGTCAACTTCACTCCCGATACCTCTCTGGGTAGGATTCGTACGGTGTATACCATTACTGAGAACCGGCCTACGGTAATCAGGGAGGTTGAATTCCGGTCAAGGGACCTGGATGTGGATAGTCTCCTGAAATCGGGAGCCAGGCAGAGCCTGCTGGTGAAAAATAAGCGTTATGATGGCGACGTGTTCGATGCAGAACGCACCCGGATCGAGAATTTGCTGAGAAACAGCGGCTATTTCGGATTTACGCGGCAGCAGGTGGTTTTTACTGTGAATGACACCATCACCACGCCGAAGGACAGTCTGATGAAGTCGGTTGATATTGCAGTTATAGCAGTCCGCCCACCCAACCAGGAGACCCACAAGCGGTACCGTATTGATTCTGTCAAATTTGATGTGCTGCCTATCGCGGGGCTTGAAGAGAACAATGTGCCGAAGAAAACAGAGTT
Organism: uncultured Cytophagales bacterium; assembly: GCA_964488435.1. Lineage (GTDB taxonomy): Bacteria > Bacteroidota > Bacteroidia > Cytophagales > Spirosomataceae > JBEBSO01. The sequence goes on from CAZAVR010000008.1 coordinate 4,957, forward strand.
TTACAGGATCGATTACTCTTTCAGTGGCAAAAGTTTTTCTCCGAGGATTCTTAACAGTATGATTTACCTGCGCCCCGGTGATATTTACAGTGTCCAAAGAGAAAGAGATACCCAGAGAAGATTATCTGCTTCAGATCAGTTTCAGTTTGTGAATTATAGTTTCGATTCGACAGGAGGGTCATTGAAAGCCCGGATGAGAGCCATTCCGCTTGACAAATACCAGCTTTCGGCGGATCTGGGACTAAACGTTATTCAGCTTCAGCAGACACCCGGTCCTTTTGCGAATCTTGCCTTTAAAATCAGGAATATCTTCAATGGGCTGGAAAACCTGGAAATGAACCTTCGTGGGGGGATTGAGGCAGCTACCGGTTATACCGATACCCGTTTGCTCTACCGGAGTACGGAACTAAGTTTCAATACCGCACTTAATTTTCCGCAGTTGCTGTTTCCGCTGGGCGCCATGCGTTATCGTCTCGGTGCTCTGAATCCGAGAACGCAGGTTGGTGTGGGGTATAATTATGTCGACAGGCCGGAGTATGCCCGGACCAACATCAAAACATCTCTGGTTTATAATTTACAGCCCACACCTCAGCGTTTGTTCAGTATTTCGCTGGTCGACCTTAATATTCTTAATACGAGGAAACTCAGCCGGGAATTCGGACAGCTATTGGATACCCTTGAACTTCAGGGGAATAACCTGAAAAATAGTTTCAGGGAATCATTTGTTTCGGATATAAATTTTACGTATATTTATAATACGAGTTCTTTTTTTGCAGCGCCTAAGAATGCACACTATCTTCGGATCGCGCTTGAGTCGGGTGGTACTACGCTTTCGATACTTCCCAATCAGAGAAGATGGGTAGATCGGCTTTTTAACAACGACAGTCTTCAGTATTTTCAATACATCCGGTGGAACGCCGATTTTCGACGGTACTGGCCGGTACTTAGCAGAGGATCTTTTGTGGCACGGGTGAATATGGGCGGGGTGCACAGTTACGGAATCACCAAGGATCGGATACCGCCCTACGAGAAATATTTCTTTGCAGGTGGATCGAACAGTATCAGGGCCTGGCTACCCAGAAGGGTGGGTCCGGGCAATGCGAAACCTCAGGTGACTTCGAACGGACTGACCATTGAAGCCCCGGGGGAGTTTCTGATGGAGGGGAACCTGGAACTCAGAGGATTTCTTATGCGCTTTTTTGGGGATATCAACTATGCCTTGTTCATGGACGTAGGTAACGTCTGGCATTTTAAGAAGCCTGAACGGAAAGCGGGAGAAAGACCGGTGGATCGTTCCGGTACTTTTCAACTGAACAGTTTTGCCCGTCAGCTCGCAGTGGGTACTGGTTTTGGATTGAGATACGATCTGAAATACTTCGTATTTCGCCTGGATTTCGGTTTGAAAGTATATGATCCGTATCGTGAGAAGTTCGTACTCAATGAGTTTAAAATCAATAATCCTTTCAATACGCGCAATTCGAATTTCCTGAATGTGAACCTGGGGGTCGGATATCCGTTCTGATGTGATGGTATGACAGGTAAAACGTCGTCAGTAGTCAAAATAGAGCTTTATTTATACATAACTATGTCAGCAAGAAGAGACTTCTTAAAGAAAGGAATCACCAGCCTGGTCGCCGGTACGGTGACGTTTCCGGCGATAGCAGCGAAGCCTGTCGGGGCCCGGAAAGTGCATGAACTTAATCTGGCCATGGCGGGGTATAGCTTTTACCATTTCAAACTCGATCAGGCACTCGAAATGATGCGCAAAACCGATGTGCGGGCGCTTTGTATCAAAGATTTTCATCTGCCTTTCAATAGTACCGAGCAACAGATCACGGAGTTTCATGCGAAATTGGCTGCATCAAATGTAACCGGGTATGCAGTAGGGCCGATTTATATGAAAACACGCAAGGAGATTGACGATGCCTTTGCTTATGCGAAGAGAGCCGGGGTGAAGATGATCGTGGGTATTCCGCTTCATGAAGACCTAACCTACGTGGATCAAAAAGTAAAGGAGTACGATTTTAAATATGCCATACATAACCACGGACCCGGAGATAAATTGTATCCCAATGCCGTGACTACCTATAATCTGGTAAAGACGCTTGATCCGCGTATTGGCCTTTGTTTCGATATAGGTCACAATATGAGATATGGCAATGATCCTATTGCAGATATTAAAAAGTATGCCGACCGTATTTTCGACCTGCATCTGAAAAACGTGACTGCTGCTTCAGAAAAAGGTACTACCTGCGAGCTTGGTCGCGGGGTGATCAATATTCAGGAGCTTGTTAAGGTTCTTCGTAAGGTTAAATATTCAGGACAATGTGCGCTGGAGTACGAAAAAGACATGAAGGATCCGCTTGCCGGGATAGCGGAGTCGGTGGGCTATTTCAGAGGTGTCTGTGATTCTATCTGAATTTATTAATGAACTGGGAGCTGTCTGACAAAGTGTAGATCCGCTTTTTATGCGCGGAGAGGCAGGTGATCAGACAGCTTTCTATATGTTAAACGCCGAGGTTTGTTTGATTTCCTTTAGTACGAAAGCACTGTTCAATACCCCTATATTTTCTATCTTAGACAGCTTGTATCTTACAAAGTTGTGATAGTCGCTTAAGCTGGCGACATTTATTTTGAGGAGAAAATCGACTTCTCCAGCCATGTGGTAGCATTCCTGTACTTCTTCAAGCTTCTGAACCTCCTTTTCAAAATTTTCAATAAAAGCTTCATTGTGGTATCGCATAGATACCTGGCAGATCGTGGTTATCGGCTGGTTAATCAGTGTTTTGTCGAGTATGGCTACGTACTTGCTGATATAACCGGCACTCTCCAGTTTCCTGATGCGCTCGTATACCGGCGAAATTGTCAGATTGAGCATGGAAGCGATCTCCTTGGTTGTCTTTTTGGCATCCGCCTGCAGGATGCGTAATATTTCTTTATCCGTTTCGTCCAGATTATCCATAGATCGGTAATATTTATTTCCTAAGTAGCTGTTTTGTGGGTGAAAAAGCTAAATTAACTTTGTTTATGATAAAAGTCAATAATATTTTCTTACTTGTGCTCATTTATTGATATGAAATTCCTTATTATTTAATTTTGTCGGGAATATTGAATGTTCGTATTTTTTCAAAACCCGTCAATTGTCAGCTATGTCTACAGGAGTGAATCTGGTTATCGGAGCCAACGGTCAGATAGGATCCGCCTTGGTTCAATCGCTTATTGCCGAGTATGGTGAGCAGAATGTGGTCGCTTCCGATATTACTTCACCTGCCGAAGAAAACGCCCGGTTTGTCAGGCTGGATGCTACGAACGCGGCTGCCATCAGAGAGGTCATTCAGAGATACGATGTCCGCCGTATTTTTCATTTGGCAGCTGTCTTATCTGCAAAAGGTGAGCAAGATCCGATGAGGACCTGGGATTTGAATATGCAAAGCTATTTTACAATACTGGAAGTGGCGCGTGCAAGTGGTGTGAGGCAGATTTTTTTTCCGAGTTCCATTGCTGTGTTCGGGGAGCACGTTTCGCATGACAATACCGGGCAATGGACTTGCCTGGTACCTGTTACCGTTTACGGAATCAGTAAGGTGGCCGGGGAGAATTGGTCGGAATATTATTATAACAAGTATGGAATGGATATCCGTTCATTGAGATATCCGGGTATCATCAGCCATCAGTCGCTACCGGGCGGCGGGACGACAGACTATGCTGTAGAAGTATATCACAGGGCGGTGCGCGCTTTGGACTACACGTGTTACCTGGGTCCGGATACCACGCTCCCCATGATTTACATAGATGATGCCATTAGGGCTACTATTGAATTAATGGAAACACCGGCAGACAGTATCAGTGTGCGGACTTCTTATAACCTGGCTGGCATGAGTTTCAGCCCTAGGGAGTTGGAAGCGTCAGTAGCACGCATCTTTCCTGATTTTCATGTAGAGTATGCTCCTGATTTCAGACAGCATATTGCCGATTCGTGGCCGAGGAGTATTGACGACAGTTGCGCGAGGCATGACTGGAATTGGAAGCCGTCTTTTACACTGGATTCAATGACCGATGAGATGGTCAAACGTCTCGTTCAGGGCCAAAAAGTAGCGCCAGCCCAGGCTGATTGATTGTACCTGGTATGTCAGGCTGAGCCTGTAGAAGCCTCTACTATCATCTATTGAATAAAAAACATAACATCATGTATAAAGAACTTAAACAAGAACTCAGCCAGGAGCTGTCCAATATCAGGTCGGAAGGCTTCTGGAAAGAGGAACGTGTGATCGTTACGCCGCAGGGGGTAGCCATCCGGACGGAAGATGGGAGGGAGGTACTTAATTTTTGTGCCAATAACTATCTGGGGCTTTCCGCTCACCCGGAAGTCATAGAGGCTGGAATTGAAGCCATCAGGTCGCACGGGTTCGGCATGTCTTCGGTTCGTTTTATTTGCGGTACGCAGGATATACACCGGGAGCTTGAGCAGAAAACCGCCGAATTTCTGGGCATGGAAGCCTGTATACTCTATGCCGCAGCTTTTGATGCAAACGGAGGCGTATTCGAACCGCTTTTTGGGGAACAGGATGCGATCATCTCTGATGAGCTAAATCATGCGTCCATTATTGATGGTATAAGGCTGAGCAAGGCACTTCGCCTGCGATACAAAAACAACGACATGACGGATCTGGAATCCAAATTGAAAGAGGCCAGGACTGCCCGTCGTAAGGTAATCGTAACGGATGGGGTTTTTTCAATGGATGGTACCATCGCGCAGCTGGATGTTATATGTGATCTGGCGGACAAGTACAATGCTTTAGTGATGATTGATGAATGTCACGCTACAGGGTTTATTGGCCCTAACGGGCGGGGCACGCACGAGTACCGCAAGGTCATGGGGAGAGTAGACATCATTACCGGAACCTACGGAAAGGCTTTGGGCGGCGCCTCCGGAGGCTTTACTGCTGCCCGCAAAGAAATCGTAAGTCTGCTCAGACAGCGGTCACGTCCTTATTTGTTCTCGAATACACTGGCCCCGTCCATAGCGGGCGCTTCCATCCGGGTTTTTGATCTCCTAAGCCGTAGCACGGAACTAAGAGATCGGCTGGAAAAAAACACATGGTTTTTCAGAAAAGAAATGTCACAATCGGGATTTGATATTATCAATGGGGAACACCCAATTGTACCGGTAATGCTCTATGATGCACGTTTGGCTCAGGAATTTGCTTCCAGGCTTCTCGAAGAAAACGTGTATGTGATTCCTTTCTTTTACCCGGTGGTGCCCAAAGAAAAATCACGTATAAGGGTGCAGATATCGGCGGCTCATCGGGAGGAACATCTGCGGGTAGCGATCGATGCATTTGTTAAAGTGGGCCGGGGACTTGGGGTTGTAGAGTAGGGTTTAGGATTCTAGCCTAATTCTCTCATTTTGTATATTTTACCGTTAATCCTAACCCTGGCATAACCATCCTCCGCACTTTTTAGTTTTCGGGAACTGGCCTCCACCAGCGCGCGACCTGTCGTCGGATCAGACATCAATTGTTCGCCTAATTTTCTTGCCTCTGATTTAGGCATACCGAAAAAATCAACGAATTGTTTCCACCAGATTGACTTCTTCTCTTTCATAGGTTTTAAGCTAATAGTTGCGTCTTGAAAAGGCTTCTCGATTTTACTATTTGTCTCTACAAAATTATGAATTTGTATAAAATTTCCAATATTTCTTCCATCTCATTTCAATCAAAACTTATCTTGTGCGACAGCATTTATCTGTTTATAGAGGGTTTTTAGGGGTGATTTGCATGATTTATCGCGTGTTTTCTCTGCATTTTTTGAGGTACCAACCTGTTTCTTCCGCGCGGAGTCCGTTTGCTATTTGTTTTCTGAGAACTTTCGGACGCTGCTATGTGAAAGGCATCTGTATGGGAGACAGAGAAAACGCACGCAATAAGGATGGTTTTTCCTTTTTTGCCGTATTTATATCTGTTAAGAGATAAGTTGCGTTATCTTTTGATTAGATTTGAATAAACCGGTATTACATGCGTGAAGGCCTCTTACTTTTCCTGTTGACCTGTACTCATTTCGTTTTTTCGGGAGGTATCCGGGGGAAAGTCTCTACACAAAAAAAAGAGCCGCTTCCATTTGCCGGCATCTTCGTAAAGGGAACGAGTACCGGAACAGTCTCTAACGAAGATGGAGTATTTGAACTTGCACTGGCCCCCGGCAGGTATGAAATTGTTTTTCAGTTTCTTGGCTTTAAGGCAGAGACGAGAGCAGTAGTCATTGCAGAGAAGTTTCTGGAAGTAAATGTAGAATTGGAAGAGCAACCGCTGAATCTTTCTACGGTGACTATTGGACGGGACAAAGAAGATCCCGCCTATACAGTGATGCGTCGTGCGATAGCCAAAGCCAGGTTTCACGAGCTGCAATTGAGGGGTTTTACGGCAAACGCCTACACCAAAAGTACCGGTATCCCGACCAAAATACCTTTCCTGATGGAAAGACGGCTGAAAAAAGAAGGCATACAGGAGGGGAAAGCCATTCTCAACGAAAGTCTGGCTGAAATTACCTACAGGAGACCTAACCATTACAATCAGAAAATTCTTTCTACGCGAAACAATATAAATAACAGTACACCTACCCCCAATGAGTACATCCTGGCCAGTTTTTACAGCCCGGAAGTAGCCAACACCATTACTCCGCTTTCACCCAAAGCGTTTGCCTATTATAAATTTGAATATGAGGGTTTTTTTGAAGAGAGGGGAGAAGTAATCAATAAAATCAAGGTTATTCCCAAATCGTACGGTCAAGGTGTCTTCAAGGGAAGTATCTACATTATCGAAGGAAGATGGGCCATACACAGTTTCGATCTTCAAACGACGGCGCAGGGTCTGGATATCAGGGTGAGGCAGATTTTCAATCCTATCCAAAATGTATGGTTGCCGTTGAGTCAGTTTTTTTATCTGAAGGGCGGGTATCTAGGTTTTGCAGGTCAGTTTAACTACGTGGTGTCGATGAACTACAAAAAACTGGACATTGATCCTGCTTTGAAGGAGGATATCGTGATCAAAGACCACGTGAAGGAGCCTGAAACGCCCAAAGTGGACCGCAGGGCCTCCCTGGAGCGGATGATAAAAGAGCAGAAGGAGTTTTCAACAAAAGATTTCAGGAAAGTGATAAGGGAGTACGAGAAGGAAGAGCGAAGGGTTTCCCGTCAAAAAGGTGAAGATATGCGTGTAGTACGAAGCGATTCTATTACGATCGATTCTCTTGCCCACAAGAGGGATACCACCTACTGGGCTACGCTTCGCCCTGTACCGTTAACCAAAGTGGAATTTACCAGCTACCATCTTCAGGACAGCCTTCGTATTACCCGTGAACAGAAGGTACGGCGTGACAGTTCCCGCAACGATACCTCAGCCTTCAAGCCCATGCATCTGCTGACGGGCAAAACATACAGGTTCGGGGGAGGTAATTCGCTGTCCTACCAGGGTCCGGTTCAATCGATAGTGTACAATACGGTCGAGGGCTTCGCTTTCGACGCTTCCCTGGACTGGGTGAAGAGATGGAGGTCTGGTCATCGGTTGAGTTTGAGGCCGTTTGGCCGCTATGCATTCGGAAGGGATAGATTGAGTGGAAGGCTTACAGGAACGGTGGGCAACCGGAGATGGTCGTTTCTGCTGGAAGGTGGGGAGTCTACCTTGCAATTCAATACAGGAGAGCCCGTTTCGCCCGTGCTAAATGGTTTAACTTCTCTGCTTTTTGAGCGAAACTATGCCAAGTTGTATCAGAAGCAATTTATGAGGACGCAGTACAGCCTGAATCGGCTGGGAGACATTATTACGTTGTCGGCGGGGCTTGAATATGCCCGTAGAACCGAACTGCCGAATGTTGAAGGAGCCAGACCTTTTATCAATTGGAGGGGTGTGTCATTTACGCCCAACCGGCCAGAGAATGCGGAAGTGAGCTCGACGGGTTTTCCGGTGCATGATGCCATGTTGCTGGATGTTTCGCTTCAGCTACGCCCCTGGCAAAAATACTCTGTACGTAACGGTAGAAAGCAATATCGCTTCAATAATGGGCCCACTTTCGCGGTGACTTACAGAAAGGGGATTTCTGCCGGAAGAAGCCAGGTAGATTATGATTGGATAGGTGGGCAGGTAAGGCATCGTTTCGAAACGGGACCGAGGAGCGGCCTGCAGATGCTTGTCAGCGGAGGCGCTTTTGTAAACAGCAGAAAACTGTTTTTTGCCGACTTCCGGCATTTTATGGGGAATGAGTTTTTCTTTCAGCCGGGAGATGCACTTAGCCGTTTCAGGATGCTTCCTTATTATCGATACAGTACCTCATCCAGGTTTGCTCAGGGACATGTACTCTGGTCTACGCAGAAATTCGTGTTAACACAGATTCAGTTGCTCCGGTTGGTAGGCTTGAAAGAAACTGCTCAGATTCATTATCTGGCTACTCCGTATTCCGGAAATTATACGGAACTGGTATATGGTGTCGACGGAATACTGCAATTTTTCAGAGCAGAGTTGGTGGGGCAGTTTCAGGATTTTGGTTATAAAGGCTTGGGGTTCCGGATAGGAACTGTTTTAAACATCAGATAGGATGTTCCTCTCCAAAGCCGCCACCGCCCGGGGTTTCAATGATGAGCTCGTCCCCTTCTTTTACTTTTGCACTGAAAATACCCGGAAGTATATGCTTATTACCATCGGAATTCTTAAGTGTGTTTCTCCCTGATTTACCGCTGTTGCCTCCGGCACAGCCATACGGAGAGAAGTTCCTGTGCTGACTGATCACTGTGATATCCAGTGGGCGCAGGAACTCGAAACGGCGCACGATGCCGTCTCCTCCACGAAAAGCGCCTTGCCCTCCGGAGCCGCTTCGGATATTAAATTCCCAGAGCCGGACGGGATATTTTCGCTCCAGCTCCTCTGTGTCAGTGATACGTGTGTTGGTCATGTGTTGATGTACTGCCGACCGGCCGTGAAAGTCAGGTCCGGCTCCGCTGCCACCACCTATGGTTTCATAATATCCGAATGTTTCGTCACCGAACAGGAGATTGTTCATGGTCCCCTGGCTGCATGCAGCCAGTCCAAATGCTTTCAGCAGTGTGTCGGTGAGCCGCTGGCTTACCTCTGTATTTCCGCCCACCACAGCCGGACATTTAGAAGGATCATCATCAAAATTAGGGTGAAGAAGTGAATCGTCGGGAAGGACGATGCGGACTTTTCGCATCATTCCTTCATTCAATGGAAGGTCGCGGTCAGTCAGTAGACGCAGTACGTAAAGAATGCAACTATAGAGAATAGAGATATTTGCGTTCAGATTGTTAGGATGGACTTTGGATGTGCCTGTAAAATCAAATGTAAACTCTTCTTCCGTAAAGCGGATCGCGACTTGAATCCTGTGTCCGTCGTCGAGGAATTCCGTTGCCTTGAGATTTTTATCCAGATAAGGCAGAAGAGCATTGTTGAGCAGTAAGAATGCCTTTTCCTTCAATAAATTCATGTAGGTCCGGACTTGATCAAAGCCATGTTGCTCTACGAGGTTCAGGAGTTGAGCGCTGCCTTTCTGCAATGCTGAAAGCGCTGCGATGATGTCGGCTTCATTCTCCTGGTAGGAGCGGGTAGGGAAAGCCCCTTCCGTAAAAAGCTTTTTGATTGTTTCCCATTGCATTTCTCCATCCTTCATGAGATACTGAGGGAGAATGACCACGCCTTCTTCTGAAAGTGTGACAGCATCCGGAGGCATGGAACCGGGTCGTTTTCCTCCTATTTCGGCATGGTGAGCACGATTGACCACATACCCGATGAGTTCACCCGTATTGGTAAATACACCCATGATAAGGGTGACATCAGGCAGGTGTGATCCGCCATAAGCCGGATGATTAGTAATGACCACGTCGCCCCGGCCTATAGAGATTTTTTCCTTTACAAGGCGTGTACAGATCCCCAAACTCCCTAAATGTACCGGAATATGGGGTGCGTTCACGAGCAGATCTCCTGCAGGGTCTGTCAGAGCACAGGAGAAATCGAGTCTTTCCTTTACATTCACTGAAAAAGCGGTACGCTGGAGCTGCGCGCCCATTTCCTCAGCTATACTCAGGAAGCGATGCGTATAGAGCTCAAGTTCGGTCTCTTGCGTGTGTCGAAGCAGGGTGACTGTTTCAGCGAGCGCATCACGGATGACCAGTATCTCCCGGTTTTCCTGCACAATCCCCCGCCATCCCAAAGGAATATAGCCGGTAGAATAGGCATTGATCAGAATGGCGGGTCCTGTCAGGGTGGTTCCGGGGTGGAGGTGCTCCCAGTTATATACAGGAACTTCCGTTTTTTTCTTGTCAAATGCGATGGTCTGCACATGATGGGACGGTATTGCCGGAACATCTCCGCTTTTTCTTAAAGTGTTAACAACGACCCCGTCGTTCGCCTCTGACACCATTACCCGGATACTTTCCAGTTCAATGATCCTTTGTTCCGGAAAATATCCAAACTGGTTCAAGTAAGCTGTTCTGAAGTTGTCGAGTGTGTTTTCCTTTGTATAGGTCACCTCAAGAGAATGCTCTTGTCCGGAGAAGCGGAGAAATACCGAACAGAAACCTATTTCAGTACGTAAAGTGCCTTCTTTAACTAGTGCCTGCCGACCTCTTTCGGCCATCGAACAGATGCGTGCGTCTATTTCCGTGCTTGCCGCATCCCAGGGTTTCAGGATCTGTTCACTAATGATGCGCTGACCTCTGGCTTTTCCCATGCCTAGCGCACTGAAAAGCCCGCCATCAAAAGGAAGCAAAACGTTGTCAAGGTCCAGGATTTCGGCAAGCTGGCAGGCATGAAGTCCTCCTGCTCCTCCAAAAGCGACGAGGGTATACTGACCGGGATCAATTCCTTTGGAAACAGAAATCCGCCGGATGGCATCGGCCATTTTTTCGTTGGCAATCAGTTCCAGCCCTGAGAGGATCTCAATGGAGCTTAAGAACTTGCCGGTTTTTTCAAATATTTCATTTTTCAGACGGGTAAGTGCTCTTTCAGCCGCCTCATAGTTGACGGGTATGCCGAATTTTGCAGGATCCAGTTTTCCCAGCAGGATATTCACATCCGTAAGGGTAAGCGGACCACCTATTCCATAGCAGGCAGGACCGGGGGCAGCGCCTGCACTTTCCGGGCCCACCTGAAGTGTATATCCGTCGAACCAGCATATAGACCCTCCACCGGCAGCTACCGTTTCGATAGCGAGAGAAGGATTGTGGAATTCTACTCCATCTATTTCGGTAATATACTTAAGCTCGGGTTGCCTGTCGATCCTGGCCACGTCGGTACTCGTCCCGCCCATATCGAAGGTGATTACCTTTTCGATTCCCATTTGCTCAGCAAGGGCCGAAGCAGCCACAGCGCCGCCGGCAGGTCCGCTCAGAAGGCAATCCTTCGCGAGGAAGTGCTCACTGCTGATGAGTCCTCCTGCGCTCGTCATCACTTTCAGGTCTTGCTTTTTGAGGCTTTTTTTTATTCTTTCGATATAACGATCAATAATCGGCGCCAGATAAGCATTAATGACGGCTGTTTGGGTTCGTCTGAGATAATGTGCGGACGAGGAAAGTTCAGAAGAAAGGGAAATGAATTTAAAGTGGCTTTTCAACGAATGGAAGATCGCCTCTTCGTGGGCGGGATTCCTGTAGGAATGCAGTAAGGCCACAGCTACGGAATCGAACTTACTCCCTGCTGCTTTCACAAGAAGCGATTCGGTATCTGCAGGTTTCAGAACAGCGCCATTTGCATCCAGCCGCTCTTCGACTTCCCATACACTGTCCGTAAGCTGAGCCGGCTCAGGGATATGAAGCTGAAACAAACCCGGTCTTTGCTGGGTGCCTATCCTGAGTATATCTTTGAAGCCCTTGGTTACGATAAGTAGTGTACGGGCCCCTTTTCTTTCCAGAAGTGCATTGGTTCCCTTGGTGGTTCCCAGACGCATTTCCATGGCAGGGAAGGGATGTAGCAAACGGGTGTTCGTCACCAGCCGTGTCGCGAGCACCGGAGCCTCTTCACCTGACGATAATTCGAATGTTCGTCCTGTCAGCGTGGGGAGATTGTCTTCAATGGTGAGGGTCTTGCTTTCGTAATTGAGTGAAAGCAATTTGCTCTTCTCTGTTCCGTTTTGAATACTGAATCTGTAACCTTCCAGCAATTTGCTATTGTAGTGCCAGGGCGCTTCAAACTCATAAACATAAGGATTAATTTTTCGTAATATCCGCCCTCTGAGCCCTCCCTGGCTGAGGATTTTTACCCTGTGTAAAACGCCGTCCGGGTCTAGAGCAATACAATCCGTAAAGGTGCCGCCGGTGTCAATCCATAACTTCCACATCATACCAGGCTGTGTGTTGGGGGGCAAAAAAAGCGAAGACCGGATTATTTATCCATCCGGCCTTCGTCTGGAATTTATTTGTAGGCAACTGCTTCTTGTTTTTGATCGCCTAGTCCGTCTATTCCCAGCTCCACGATATCTCCCGCTTTCAGGTAGGTGGGAGGCTTGAGGCCCAATCCGACGCCTGCCGGTGTACCTGTGGAAATAACGTCGCCAGGTAAAAGTGTCATGTATTGACTAAGATAGCTGATAATGAAGTCAACGGGGAAAATCATGTCGCTCGTGTTGGAGTCCTGAAGGGTTTTTCCGTTCAGACTCAGCCACAGACGAAGTCCCTGTGGATCTCCCGCTTCATCACTCGTTACCAGGTAGGGGCCAAGTGGCGCAAAGGTATCGCAACTTTTGCCCTTAACCCATTGTCCGCCACGTTCGATCTGGAACTCTCTTTCCGAATAGTCATTATGTGTTGCATAGCCGGCTACATAGTCAAGTGCTTCTTCCTGGCTCACATAGCTCGTTTTTTTGCCAATGATCACGGCGAGTTCAACTTCCCAGTCTGTTTTTACAGAATTTTTAGGGATGACCACGTTGTCGAAGGGGCCACAGAGTGCCGAAGTAGCTTTAAAGAAAACGACAGGCTCTTTGGGCGGCTCAGCCCCGGTTTCAATCGCATGCTTGGCATAATTCATGCCTATACAAATGATTTTTGACGGCCTGGCTATGCATGAACCTATTCTGACGCCTTCCGGTACCACAGGCAAGGATGAGGAATTGCTTTCAACCCAGGTCTTTAGCCTTTCGATTCCGTCGGTTTTGAAAAAATTTTCGTTATAATCTTCTCCGAAAGCCGAAACATCCACTTGTGTACCGTTAGACAATACGACACCTGGTTTTTCCTGTTCGAAGGCACCAAATCTGAATAAACGCATTTTTATTTTAGTTTTTATTTTAAAAGATAAGAGTACCGGCAAATTTAGTGATGAATACTTTAGTTCGCATCACTTGTTTGCGATTACTTTAGATAAGCACCTTCTTCTTCTTCCCGGCTCAGGATCACCTCTACATGGTCACTAAAGGTGGTGCTGAGAGAATATCCTACGTAGTCTGCAGAAACGGGAAAGCGACGATGACTTCGGTCTACCACCACAGCAACCTGCAGTTTTTTTAAGGCGACCTTGAGAAACGGCTGAAGGGAGAAGGCCAGGGTGCGTCCGGTGTTAAGTACCACATCAGTTACGACAACTACCTGATTTTCAAGGTCAATATTTTCTTCGCCATATTCAATATAGCTCTGCCTGGGCGCATGAATATCAAAACGCAGTTCAATGAGCTGTATGCTGAGCGGGGAGATTTCTTCAATTTCACGCGTCAGTCTTTTTGCAAATGCATAACCTTCACCTACTATGCCTGCTATCACGATGGTGCTTTCTTCAAAATTCTGTTCGTATATTTCAAAAGCCATCCGACGGATCTTCTGCCTGATCTGCAGTGATGTGAGGATTTGATGACGTGATGAATGCGTTGTTTCTGACATGATGAAAATGACACTTGACGGAAAAAGCTTACCGGTTGAAAAATACTACCTGAGCCAAGGTGCGATTATACGGAAAATTTTACAAACTGTACTATCCACTGCGCTATAATGCCCGAATGTACAGGGAGCGAAAGGCTTTCAACACCGGCGGCCACTCTCGCCTCACCTATGCGTTCTATCCTCATTTCCATCAGTGCCTGATCATAGGCTTTGGGGAACTCAGGGTGGGCTTGTATGCCCAATATTTTTTGACCTATCCGTATCATGGCGTGAGGGCATGCTTCGTTCTGCGCGAGAAGAACTGCGTCAGGAGGTAATTGCCGGATCTGATCCTGGCACATCATGAGCAGGTTGAATTCAGAAAGCGCAGGTTCCATCCATTTTTCGTGCTTTACAGTAGTAAATGAGTGTATTCCGACACACCAACCGTAATTCGATTTCGAAACTATGCCACCCAGCGCTTCCCCGATCATTTGATGACCGAAGCACACCCCGACCAGAAATCTGTCAGATTCGGATACCGCCACATAGAATTTCTTTAGCTCCTGAATCCAATCCTCCTCATCATACACTGAAAAACGAGACCCGGTACATATATAGGCATCACATTCATTTACATCAGCAGGAAAGACAGATTTACAGACCTCATAGGGTATAAATTCCCAATCGGGCGCTATATCCCGGAAAAGACCGGTGAACATTTGCTCATAATCACCGGCTATGTGTAGTAATGATTCATTGACATGATCGCAGAGTAACAGGCCGATCTTCATGAGGTTGGTTTTGTAATGGATTAGCTTTGATTGCCCAAAAATAGTCACCTTATTCCTGAATGCCTCCATGGTGACGGGAATTCATTCGGGATATCTTGAGGAAATCGGAGTATTTGTGATACCGTTTTACAAGCGGCCTCCCCCTTTTTTACGTATTCGCCTGTGAATTTCGAACAGTATTCCACCACCGATAGTGAGATAGTGGTTGTTTATATGCTGTCGTTCCAGTTGCGTAATATTGGTTTTGTCGAGTTGGTTGATAAGCGTGGTATGGTAATTAGTACTTCCGGCCATCCATGTGTAACCTATCTCGAAATTGAACCGAATTCCCCTGTTTCCCGGCCGCAGCCCAAAAGCAAATGCAGGAGAAAGTGTAAGTAGCGGAGTTTGATTCGATTTTTGCTCGAATTCCAGATCATAGTACACATTGGTGTTTTTTTCCTTAAGCCCGATCAGATCAGTGTAGGTCGGAGTAGAGATTATCCCAAAAAGTATTTTTGGAGCGAAGTGCCAGTTCCTTACTACTTTCCTGTAGCCCGTTCCTATTCTGAAGTGTATACCGGGGGTTGATTCGTTTGCTAACGAAGAGCGCTCCCTGCTGTAATAGAACCTGCCTCCGTATTTTTTTGCCAGATTGGCCAGTCCTAATGAATCTGAGCTTGCCCGATCACCAGGTATCAGCAGAGAAAATTCTGCAAACAATGCCCAATTTCCGGGTGTGTAATAGGCGGCGGTCAACGGAGAAATAAAGATGAGCGTATTCCGGTCGATTGTTTCAAAAGTGCGGAAACCCTTCGGTTGGTTAAGCGGTACAAAGCTGGTGATTGAGCCTCCTATATTGATAAGCAATCTTTCGCCGGCCGGCTGTGCATACGTGTAGGGGAAAAGCAAAGTCATTCCCAGGCAGAGAAGGAGTATCCGTGTCATCATAGCAGATTAATTTCTCTGGTGGTTGTTTCAAATTTCCGTCCATCTGACAGATCCAGCCTGATCCTGAATTGCTGAGGGCCTGCCGACTCCGGTGCCTGCACCAAAAGCAGGGTATACTTTCTTTGCAATACGTTACTTTGATATCCGTAATGATTCCCATGGCCTCGTATAGCAGCCTGCACATCGCCGTATACTTCACCATAAGGATAAAGTATACGGAATAATCCGGTAACATCGTCCCCGGCACTGACGGTGGAACTTAATGGATAAACAGTGGTGATCCGGACGTTGACTACTGTATCCAGAGGAATGTATATATCTCCGCATGAAGGAGGCAGGAAAGCGGTGTCCGGGCCGAAAAACACTTCCTCGTTTTCGATGGAGAGGGAAATGCCGTAAGCCGTTTTTACAATACTTGAATCCGATGAAGGGACGGGCGTTCGTCCGCTGTTGTCCAGGTTTCTAACGGAGACGCGTTGCACAGAATGCCTGATTTCCCGGGTGGGACCTGGGCATCCTATCCTCTCGCATTGCATGGCGCTGACGGTTATGAATAACAGACAGGCTGCGGTGGTTAGCTTTAAGAAAGTCATGAGTTTGGGCAGATTTAGTGATTGCAGATCCTCAATAGAGGGTCCGCAATCACTAAGACCCCATTACTCCAGTTTTAGATGGAATGACTTCGGTCGGGTCAGTGCATCGTACCCGATTTTTGAAAGTGTCACACCACGTCCAGAGTTTTTTACCCCTGTCCAGGCAAGGGCAGGATCCAGATAGTCGCACCGGTTCATAAACCAGGTGCCTGTTTCAATCCGGTCTCCGATCGACAACGCCGCGTCAAAGTCAGAAGTCCATACCGATGCGGTAAGCCCGTATTCGCTGTCGTTCATCAGTTGAATGGCTTCTTCGTCGCTTTTTACCGCCATGATGCCCACTACAGGAGCAAAACTTTCTTCAGTCATAATCCGCATCGAGTGATTTACTCCTGTCAATACCTGTGGAGCCATGTAGGGGGTTCCCGGTTGATCCTCAGGAAAGTCCGATGGATCTATGAGCGCGCTCGCGCCTTGTGAAACCGCTTCTGCAACCTGTTTGCGGGCAAAGTCCGCGGCAGATGCTTTCACCATGGGACCCAGTGTTACCTCTGCAGATAGAGGATTCCCCAGCGAATATGTTTTTGTCAATTTGACAAATCCTTCGACGAAGGCATCAAAAATGGATTCGTGAACATAAATACGCTCTACACCACAGCAGGACTGACCGGAATTGAAAAAGGATCCGTCTACCAGATTTTCTATGGCGTCATCGAGATTTGCATCTGCCCTTACATAAGCAGGATCCTTTCCACCGAGTTCAAGTCCGCCCACTATGAAGCGTTCATTGATGGCCTTTTGAACGGCCTGTCCGCCTTCTACGGAGCCCGTAAATGCTACATAGCCGATGCGCGGGTCTGCGATGACTTCACTAGCCTGTAGGTGGCTTATGTGAAGAAAAGAAAATACACCTTCCGGAAGGCCGGCATATTTGAAGGCCTCTGCATATCTTTCTGCACAGAGCGGGGTCTGCCTCGCGTGTTTCAGAATTACAGCATTGCCGGCTAATAATGCCGGAATAATGGTATTTACAGAGGTTAGATAGGGGTAATTCCAGGGGGCGACGACAAAAACAAGCCCTACCGGATCACGTCGGATAAAGCGGCGGAAGCCCTCCCTCGCGTCTGCTTCTACATCGGCCAGTGCTTCCTCTGCGACAGAAATCATGTACCGGGCTCTTTCCTGAAAGCCGCGTCTGATCTCATTCGCTGAGTACCGGACAGGACGTCCCATCTGCCAGGTAAGTTCTTTGCCTATTTCGTCCGCATGATCTAAAAAATATTGTACTGCTTTTTCACAAATTGCTGCCCTTTCGGCTAAAGGGGTCAAACGCCATTTTTTTTGTGCTGCTTCAGCACTGGCAATGGTTTGCTGAATTGTTTCCGCTGTGGCTTCGCTTCGTTCCACATATACAGATCCGTCGACAGGACTGATGGTTTGTTGAATGCTCATAATCTCAGATGTCCGTGAATCTACAGTTATTCAGGGGTTACGTACGCAGAAGTAATACCTCCGTCGACAAGAAAATCAGTTCCTGTAACGAAAGAGGACTCATCCGAAGCGAGAAAGAGGACAGCCTGTGCCATTTCACGTGCCTCGCCGAAACGTCCCATGGGGATATGCACCAGCCTTCTTTGTTTCTTTTCTTCGGTGTTCAGGAATTTCATCAATAACTCGGTGCGAAGCGGACCCGGGCACAATGCATTGACACGGATATTTTCACGTGCGTGGATTACAGCCAGCTCGCGGGTAAGCGCAAGTACCGCACCTTTACTTGCCGTATAGGCTACCTGGGGAGTAGCTGCACCCAGAATCGCTACAAACGAGGCCGTGTTGATAATAGATCCTCCGCCTGCCCTGCGCAACGCCGGGATTCCATATTTACAGCCAAGAAATACCCCTTTGGCGTTGATTCCCATGGTCAGATCCCATATTCTTTCCTCGGTGGTTACTGCATTGCCTTCGCCGCTTCACTGGCTTCCGGGCTGGATGGGA
>CAZAVR010000008.1:23127-26634 GCA_964488435.1 uncultured Cytophagales bacterium
ATACCTGCATTATTGAACATGATGTTCAGTTTACCGAAAGTTTTTTCGGCGAAGTCCACCATGGCCTCATTGTCACTGGCTTTGGATACATCAGCATGCACAAATACGGCTTCACCACCTGCGGCTTTGATGAGGCCGACTGTTTCTTGCGCAGCCTCGTCATTGACGTCTGCTACCACCACTTTGGCACCTTCTTTGGCGAAGAGAAGAGCTGTTTCGCGGCCAATCCCGCTGCTACCACCTGTGATGAGGGCTACTTTGTTTTCTAAGCGCATTTTTAAAGAGAATAAGAGTTATAATAGATAAGATGATGATCGTTTCGGTGTTATATCTGTTCGAAATACCTTTTCCTTTCCCAGTCTGTTACAGACATGTCATAGTCTTTTTGTTCCGTCCTGAAAAAGTGCGCGTAATGTTTGACGACATCAGCTCCGAAGGCTTTCTTCGCGAAATCACTGTTTTCGAAAAGGTTTGTGGCCTCGGATAGCGTAAACGGCACCCGCGGGAGGTGAGCGGCGGCATAAATGTCACCTGTGAAGCATTCAGGAGGTTCAGTTCTGTTGATGATCCCATCCAGCCCGGAAGCCAGTGAAGCGGCGAAGGCAAGGTAGGGATTGCAATCGGCTCCCGGTATGCGGCATTCTATACGGAGACTTGGCCCTTTGCCTACCACCCGGAAGCCGGCGGTGCGGTTATCGAAGCTCCATGCCAGACGGGTGGGCGCCCATGAGCCGTCGACGTAACGTTTGTAAGAGTTGACGGTAGGTGCGTAAAAGGGCATGACGTCCGGGACGTGTTTTATCCATCCGCCCAGAAACCAGCGAAAAAGCTCAGATCCCTGCACCGGCCCTATGGTTTGCTCTCCGGCAAAGGCATTCTTCCCGTCCTTCCAAAGGCTCAAATGGATGTGGCTGCTGGATCCGGCCTGATCCGAGGCGAATTTGGCCATGAAGGTTACTGAAATCCCCATGGCATCAGCTACTTCTTTCAGGCATTGTTTGTAAATCACATGATGGTCGGCCATTTTAAGGGCATCAGAATAGGCGACATTTAACTCATGCTGGCCAAGTCCCCATTCCCCTTTTGAGGTCTCAATCTTCAGACCGGAATTTTTCAGGTGCCTTCTTACGGCCGATGTGTATTTTTCGTTCCGGGTGCCTTGAAGAATATGATAGTCTTCCAGATAGTAGCCGGCAGGCCTGAGATCCTGGTAGTTTTTCTCAAAGGCCTGTCTGTAGCTGTCTTCCAGTACATAATACTCGAGTTCAGAGGCGGCCATACACTGAAAGTCCATGGATGCCGATACAGCAAGTTGTCGGTTCAGAACCGATCTTGGCGCTACGTTTACGGGCATGTGGTTCTTTTCATTCATCACATCACACAGTACCAGGGCCGTTTTTTCAAGCCAGTCGGCCATGCGGAGCGTTTTCATATCCGGTACCAAATGAAAATCCCCGTAGCCTTTTTCCCAGCTTGCATAATCATAGCCGGGTATTGGCTCCATTGGCATATCTGTAGTGAGCAGGTAATCGCATCCGTGTGTGCCGGAGGTGGCTATCGACTCGAGAAAGAAATCAGGGTCGGCTCTTTTTCCTAACAGGCGGCCATAGTGATCCGTGAAACCAACGACTATAGTTTCTATCTCTTGGTCCTCAACTTTCTGTTTGAACGCATCAAGGGTAAGCAAACCTCTTTCAGACATAATTTAAGCTTGGGTTTAAGATGATTACTGTAATTTCTGAAGCTTAGTTTGCATGGAGAATTTGATCACCACTTTTCGACCGGATGCTTTTTCCAGCATCGGCGTGAGTACTTTTCTTGCGTTCTCTCTGGTCTGGTCTAAAATTCCCATATCAAGGGCGGATTGTTTTATTTTTGCCTCGGCACGTTTGTAAGCTTCTTCAACCAATCTGGCTTCTTCTAAAAAGGCATATTCTGTGTGATATACTTTAGATTTGCTGTGATCAATTTTGAAAACGCATAATTCCGGGTCGGGGAGGTGGACCACCAGTGTGTCCGTCTGAGTTACCACATCCGCTATATCCACCTGAGTGAGGTCTATGCACCCGATCGCTTCTCCCTGCACGATAAGCACAGCTTTGGAATTGGGTAACCATTGTTTGACGATCTGGTGCTCCACTATATCTTTAAAACTGTATTTTGTTAGCTCCAGTTTTCCCATGGAAGTGATTTCCTGCACTACCATAGCGTGGGTGGTTTCTTCTTTCTTTTTGCCGGAAATCCAGTCGAGTATACTATCCCCGCTTTTAATTCCTTCCCAGACAGAGATACTACCCAGGATCAGCAGAACTACAACCGCCACTCTGATGATAAGTTGAAGAATACGCATTTTTCGTTCGTCGTTTTTTCCTGACAAGATACTCAGAATTATTAATTTCAGACCTCTTACGTTCGGTAAAAGAACAGGATATTTTACATGTCATCGTTAGAATTTGTGACAAAAAACCTGGGTGTAGTAGCATTAAAATGGGATGGTGTTTAGAAAAAAAAACACACAGAAGATGGGGGTTTTCCGGCTTTTTTTTCGTATAATGCAATTTAAAAACATTACACAACCCCCAAATTATTAGATGGAATTATACTATTCGTTCTCTATTCTTATCGTCCTTACAGCCGTTTTTTCGTATATCAATGAACGGTATGTCAAACTTCCTTATACCATCGGGATTATGCTGATGGCTATGGTAGTTTCTATTGCCCTGGTAATTACCGGAAGCATTTTTCCGGAGCTTTTCCGGGAGTTTTCTGAATTGATAGCAGGGCTTGATTTTACCGAAATACTCATGGGTGCCATGCTGAATTTTCTTCTCTTTGCGGGCGCCATTCATGTGCGTCTAAAGGATTTGAAGGAACAGCGGGCTCCGGTTATTGTGTTCTCTACTGTCAGTGTGATCATCTCTACTTTTGTAGTGGGAGGCATCATGTTTTATATACTTCCTTTGTTCAATCTGAATGTCCCCTATATACAGTGCCTTGTTTTTGGTGCTTTGATCTCCCCCACCGATCCCATTGCCGTAATGGGAATTCTTAAAAAAGCGGGTGTAAGGAAGTCGTTGGAAACCAAAGTTGCCGGAGAATCCCTTTTTAATGATGGGGTAGCTGTGGTGGTGTTCGTTGTTTTGCTCCAGCTGGCCAGCGGAAGTAATGTGGATATATCTTTTGCCAATATATCCTGGCTTCTGATCAAAGAAGCCGTCGGTGGCTTTGCAATGGGTGCCCTGATCGGATTTATCGGCTCGCGTGGTATGCAGCGGATAGATAGTCCTAACGTGTCGGCCCTCATTACGCTGGCGATCGTGATGGGGGGATACCTGATCGCTCGCTCCATGCATATTTCGGGCCCGCTTACGATGGTGGCTGCCGGATTAGTTGTGGGCAATTATGGCAAGGCAAGTAAGATTTCTGTGTCTACGAAAGACTACCTGGATAAGTTCTGGGAGTTGATCGATGAGATCATGAATGCGATTCTTTTCCTGATTATTGGCT
>CAZAVR010000009.1:0-20375 GCA_964488435.1 uncultured Cytophagales bacterium
AAATGTTAGAAAGTAATATTAACCCCAGCTGAGTAATTTCTTGAAAGCGGATACACCAGGGTAGAGTTCGGTCCCCTGACGTTCGTTTCAGGATCAAAAGAGTCCATGATCTTCGAGAAGGTAAACAGGTTTTCACCGCTTACATAGAATCTGATTTTCTCTATTTTCAGTTTGTCGATCAACAGCTTGGGAACCGTATAACCTATCTGCATGTTCTTGAGCCTGACATAGGATGCATCCTGTAAATACCTGGTCTGCATCTGCTGGTTTTTATTGTTTTCAGCTGTGAGATAAGGCTTTGCGAAATAGGCGTCCGTATTTTCAGGGCTCCAATAGTCAAGCGCATGTGCCTGGATTACGGTGGCGGTCCATGCGGTGCGGAATCCGAAGAAAACCTGGCTGCCCATCCACAAATCCCGCTTGCCTACCCCCTGCCAGAACATGGAGAAGTCAAAAGATTTGTATTGCAAACCTGCATTCAAACCGAACATATAGCGTGGAGTTGTATTACCTATGATCTTCAGATCCCCATGATCATCTACGGTTTCTTTTCCTCTGGAAATGATACCATCATTGTTCAAATCCTTATATTTGACATCTCCAGGCCCCCAGATACTATACAACTGAGACTGATTCGCCCAATCGGATGCATTTTCACCTGCCTGGAAAAGTCCGGCTGTTTCATACCCCCACATTTCTCCATAGACCTGACCTTCATAGAAGTTGCCTATGTACTTCGTGGGATTATTGTATTTGGTTACAATGGATTTGTTGTCCGAAAAGATCAGGTTCAGGTTATAATTGAAATCAGGATTAATCGCTTCTTTCCAGGTGACCGCTAATTCTACCCCCTTTGTCTTCAGCGTAGCATTGTTCTTTAACGGGACAGCTGCGCCATATACGGCAGGGAGTGATTCTCCAGGGCCAAACATATTTTGAGTTACACGGTTATACAACTCGAAAGTCACACCTAACCGGTTATTCAGCGCTTCTGCATCAAACCCTATATTGGCTGTTTTCGAGGTTTCCCATGTCAGCCCAAGGCTTCTGTTGGACGGAGCATTGGTATATACCGGGCGGATGCCGTCCATGATCCATGGAAGATTCGTCCGTATAGGAATCGTCTCCTCATGAAGGTAATTGGCCACGTTCTGATTACCCAGCGCGCCATAAGAGGCCCGGATTTTAAACGTGTTCAATATATTCTCGACAGGTTTCCAGAAGTTCTCCTTCCAGATATTGTATCCCACCGAGGCTGATGGGAAAAAGCCCCAGCGTCTGCCTCTCTGGAACCTGGAAGAACCGTCGTATCGACCGTTAACCTCAACCAGGTACTTTTCATTAAAATTGTACGAAACCCGCATAAAAGTTCCCAAGGTAGACCAGTGCGACATATTGTCCAATACGTCTTTATCTCCTATCGCTGTACTAATAGCAGGTACCGACTCCGTAACGAGATCCCTGCGCCATCCGCTTAGGGTCATGCTATTGGAAATCTCTGCCTGTCCTCCAACCAAAACGCTGAAGTAGTGATTTCTCAGTTGCCTGGCATACTCCGAGTAAATGTTGGAAGTCATGTACTCGTTGTGCATCATCACCTGGCTCATGCGGTTCCAGTTCTGGCTGTAGTGCTTAATAGGTGTAATGCCGTTGGTGGCCAGCCCCCAGATGATCGCACGGTGATCGGCCCGTTTGGATCCGAAATAGTTATAGCTTATATCCGCGTTCACCTTCCAGTCCTTTGTGAGCTTGAACTCGACGGAAGGACTCATCCAGATATCCGTTATATACTGCTTGTCGCTTCCACCATTGGCCAGAACAGGAGGTTGGTTTTTGTCCATTGCAAAGTCTCCGTTAGGCGTATATACCGGATCTGTGGGCCATTGAATGGCAAGTGAAGAGAATATCGCTGTACGGTCAGTGGCATCCTGCGACTTGAAGTAATTCTGGTAACTACGGTTAAATTTGCTCTTGACAAAAACCGTGATCTTGTCTGTAACCTTCAGAGAAATATTGGCAGACAGGTTGTAGCGCTGAAATTTTTCATTCGCAAAATTAAACTTTCCGTCTTCATCCAGCCAGCCCAAACCGACGTAGTAACTGGCGTTTTTTCCGCCGCCGTTGATACCGAGGTTATGCCTTTGAGAGAAAGAAAAATCCTTAAACAAAACGTCCCACCAGTCGGTATTGGCATTACCCAGGTTCCAGTAGCCCCAGCCATTGGGATCTCTCGGATCGGGTACCATGGAGGGCGTATTGACTGGATCCTTCTGGTATTGAATGATTCTGTCGATGGTACTTTGTGCAAAAATGGCATTCTGGCCCGAATTGGTAGCCGCTTCGTTGATTGTGTTGGCAAATCTCAGCGAATTAACAAACCCGGGAAGATAAGTAGGCTGCGCCCAGGAGAGGTTGTTGCTGTACGTTGTCTTCATCCGTTCGTTGGTTTTCCCGGATTTGGTGGTAATCAGAATGACACCATAAGCAGCGCGCGATCCGTAAATGGCCGTAGAGGCTGCATCCTTAAGTATTGAAATAGATTCGACATCAGCAGGATTGATCATGTTCATCTCCATGGGTGCACCATCCACCAATACCCAGGGTGCTCCACCCGAAAGCGATCCGACTCCTCTGATATTGACACCCATTTTTGCGTTGGGTTCCCCACCCAGGGAAGTATTGGTTGTAATGTTAAGACCGGGAGATACCCCCTGCAAAGCCTGATCGACATTTGTCACGGGCCTGTTGGCGATTCTTTCGGAAGTAACCTGACTTACTGCACCTGTCAGATTTACCTTCTTCTGACTGCCGTAGCCGACCACTACTACCTCTTCCAAAGCTTTATTATCCACCTGGAGTACCACGTCTATCGTCGTCCGGCTTCCCACCACTACCTCCTGCCCGGTATAGCCTACAAAAGAGAAGACCAGCACGGCGTTCTGATCCGGTACTGAAACAGAATATATGCCCTGCGGGTCTGTCGCGGCCCCCTGACGTGTTCCTTTGACCAGGACATTGACGCCTGGCAGCCCCTCCCCTTTGTCATCAGTCACCTTTCCCCTGACCTCGATCGCGGCCTCCAGTCGCTGTACCGGATCCAGATTCAACAGCTGTGCAGGTACTTCCGGCAGCGTAGCCGACGAAGGATTCAGGATAATTTGCCCGTCGAGAATACGGTAACTTATTTTGAGCGGTTCGAGGATTTTCGCCAGGACTTCAGAGAGTTTTTGCTCCCTTGTACTAAGGGTAACTTTTCGCTCGGCTTTTATTGCACGGGAGCTATATACGAAACGTACATCGGCCTGCTTTTCGATCGTTTTGAGTACCCGGCTCAGCTGTGCTTCCTGAGCCTGTATCGTAATGGATTTGTTCAGAAAGTCCTGTGCCCTGCCTACAGAAGCCAGGGACATTTCTGCAAATAAAATCCACATCGCCATTTGAACAACCGATATTTTCATAATTCGGATAAGTAAACGATCCCGCTTTACGGATTTTTTCATAACTTTACATGTTTTGTTAAACTTAGAATTGGACAAAACAAAGCCCACTCATCGTAGCAAGATGAGTACTGTTTGTGCAGCTTCTCTGGAAGGGCGCTCTAGGCTGGCAGTGGTAGCAACATTGCCAGCTTTTTTTGGCTTAATAAATCTCGGTCATAGTCATATATTCGGTTTAGTTTAGTTATTCACAACCTTTACCACTGATCAAAATGGTGGTGCCTTTTACATCGTAGGTGCCCTGGATGGCCGCACAAATCAGATCCAGCTGCATATATAGTCCCTTTCCTGACAGATTAGCTGTCAGCGGGCAATCCGTGAGCGATTTCCTGTCCACTTCGAGTTCAATCCTGTATATCTGCTCCAGATCTTTCAACACCAGCGACAAGGGAGCGTCCGTATATTGAAAGTAGGGCACGCCGGCCTGTGAAGACACGGGAAGAGCCTCAGGATTTTCGACCAGACTGGTCACAAACAACTTGCTCTTTTTTACAAAAGTAACCTGGTGGTTAGGGTTAAGAATAACACCATTCCCGCTTTTACTGGATTGAAAAAGGTCGGACTTCCCTTCTTCAAACACCGCCACTTTACCCGTTTTAACAGCCACTTCCACTTCAAGGCTGTTTTCCGGAGCCTTTACCTTGAAGCTCGTCCCCAATACCTTGGTCGTTATCTGACCTGTATGAACCAGGAACGGCCGGTCAGGATTCTCACTTACCTCAAAAAAAGCTTCTCCCTTAAGGAAAACTTCCCGCTTTCCACTTTCAAAATGTGTCGGAATACATAGCTCCGATCCTGATTTCAGTTTCACAAGACTGCCGTCTTCCAGGGCTACTGCTTTCTCCAGAGGCTCAGAATTTATAATCACCTGCATACCTTCTATCTCCTTATACACGGAAAAAGAATCCTGCTCAGAATTGTAACGATAGATCAGAAAACCCACGGCCAGAAGAAAAGCTACAGATGCCGCAACTGCCACCCTGAAAAACCTTCCACCCGGCAACAGACGCTGAACAGGTACCCTGTTATAAGTTTTAGCGCGCTCCTCCCGGCTTACCTTAAGCCAGAGTCTGTTTTCCAGTTCGTCCCACTGTTCCACCGACAGCGGGCGAGGTTCTTCTTCAAGCATACCATACCACTGCTCTACAGTCTCCCTCTCGGAATCAGTTGCGTTTCCGGAAAGGTACTTCTTCAACAGGTTGGCAAAATAAATGCGGCTCATACTTATCTTCGTTTTACAAAAGGATAGTCGTGAAACCCGGGAAGTACCGCAAACAGGAAGAAAAGATTATTAAAAAAATTATATCAAAAAAGGGTATTTATACCAGATATTCTTATAAAAATACTATGAAAATTTTTAACCTTACCGGCTGACCGCCGGTAATTGGCCCGGCGGATCGGGGAACAGAAGTATAAAAATCGGGAATCAGGAAGGTGTATCATAGAAAGATACGAAGAAAAAATGACATAACCTAACGTCCCGAACAAAATCTTCCAGAACCATGAAACCTTACTGCACCCTCAAAAAGCAATATTCAACCCCAGCGCAACCGTAGAAGAGAAGGGATACACCATGTTTACACCATTTGCATACTCCGGATCGAACATTTTACTGAACCCACCCAGACCGGAAAACGTCACCAGATCCTGACCACTGACAAATACCCTGAACTTTGACAACCCTACTTTCTTTATCATATTGCGTGGTACTGAGTATCCCAACTGAACGTTTTTGAGGCGCACGTATCGACCATTCATCACCCATTTGTTGGAGAACTGATAATTATGACTTCCTTCCAGATAGGGTCTTGGAAAAAGAGCATCACGATTGTCTTCAGACCAGTGATCCATGTGTAAAGAAAAAGCCTGAATCCAGGCCGCCTGCTGCGGGTCGAGATAAGACATATTCGGAAAGAATTTCCTTTCCCCCACGCCCTGTAAAAAAAAAGAAAAATCTAAACCTTTCCAGCCTGCACCTGCGGTAATTCCAAAAGTATAGCGGGGCTGATCAGTGCCCAGATAGATGAGATCTCCACTATTCCCAAGGTTAGCTCGACCATAGGAGAGAACTCCATCACCGTCCTTATCTATATACTTCACATCACCCACGCCTGTTCTTGTACTGAAGAAGGGGATGTTCTGCAAGTCCTGGCTATTTTGTATGTAGCCATCCGTCTGGAAGCCCCACAAAGTGTTCAGTGGAAAACCTTCCAACATACCAATTCTACCTGATGACACCACTTTCTGGTTAGCATACTTTACAAGCCTGTTCTGATTATCAGATAGATTAAGACCAAAATCAAAAACCACCTGGCCCACCTTGTCTTGATAGCCTATCACTGTCTCCCATCCCCATAACTTCATCTTGCCGTTGTTTGGACGCGGTGCAGCAGTACCAAAACTTCCAGGTACCTGTGCAGGGACCAGTATGCGATCATTGATGCTTGTATAGGAGTCAACACTAAAATAAATTTTGTTATTAAAAAGTCCTGCATCAAATCCCCAATTCAAACTTCCCACTCTTTCGATGGATACGGATGGTACCGTAAAAACAGGTTCCAGAATAACATTTGACATCCTTTGAACGAATCCACCTCCAAGCCCCCACGATCCTCTCAGCTTGAGATGAGACATCACAGGATTCTTCACAAACCACTTTTCCTTTTCCACTTGCCAGCCTACCGAGACAGACGGATAAAATCCATTCCTTTCTCCCGGTGCCAGACGTGAAATTCCATCGGAACGAAAAGTAGCCTCTAACATTATTCTCTCGTCAAAACTGTAACGAAACCTTCCGAAATAGCTATGCTCGCCTAATATACTCAGGGTGTTATATGCTCTGGCTGCCGGATTCACCCCCTCTCCCAACGAAGGGGTATCGTTGTCCGTAAGCCCCCTTACCTGATCACTGGTTAAAACGATATGGTCCCGACGGAACTGATATCCCCCCATAGCATCCAGTTTGCTTCGCTTTCCGAGAAGCAGGCTATAATCCGCTATGATTTGCAGGTTGCTTTCATTGTACTGCCTTTCCAATACATTCAGACTGTTCGGATTGTTGACGAATACAGGAGTATTTTTACTCCAGAGCGTATACTGGCGTAAAAATTGATCCTGTATCCCCTCGCTCCTCGTGATGCTATAGATCCCTCTCAGCTGAAGGCCTTTTATAAAGTCAGCCGCTGTTACCGAAAACACTCCATCCAGATTCTCATCGTTACGATTTGTGTAACCTCCTTCTGTCAACACTGCATAAGGGTTGAGTCCGGACACCCCGTTTGAAACATTCAACTTCCCTTCCGGTGTAAAAAACGGAAATCTGATTCTCCCCCGGTACAAATCACTTAAAAGCCGCCCTGCGGGTAATGAGGGTGCCTTTTGGCTCTTCTTTGTAAACCCACCCCTGGCATCAAAAGAGAAATACTTGTTCAATCTGAGCCCCAGGTTCAGCCGGGCATTATAACGATTGAACCGATCGGGCCCCTGTAGAAACCCTTGTTTACCATAGGAGCCAAAAGAGGCCAGGTAGTTGAACCCTCCTATTCCACCACTCGCCGACAAATGATGAGACTGCATCGCCGAACGATCCCGGATTACCCTTCCGGTCATATCTTCCGGATTCAGATAAATATAGCTATTCGTATCGGCCGGGTTGACGTAATATGCCTCCCCACGACGGATCCGGTCCAGATCTTCTTCACTGTAATAAGGAGCCCGCCCGGCATTCCTGAAAGCAAGGTTGGTATAGGCTACATCCTCTGACAGCGATATCCGGTCCGGGGTATGCAGCATCCGGTCAAACCCGTATTGGGTCGAATAGGAAATGGTATTCTTTCCCGGACTACCAGTTTTGGTAGTGACCATCAATACCCCGCCACCACTCCGACCACCGAAAATGGCAGAAGCACCGGCGTCTTTGAGTACCGTTACTTTCTCTACATCCAGGGGGTTTATGCTTTGGAGTGTACTGATAGGCATGGGTGCACCATCTACTACAAGCAGGGCATCCATATTCCCATGAGCGTAACTTGCTCTTCGTATCTGAACCTTGATGTTTTCAGCACCTGGCTGTCCGTCTGTTCTTGTAATAACTACCCCAGGTAAGGTTCCCTGAAGTGCGCTTGCCAAATCGCTCACCGGACGATTTTCGATCAAGCGGGCAGTCACGGACGACACCGCTCCGGTAACATTTGCCTTTCGCTGTACATCATATCCCACCGCCACGGGCTCATCCAATTGCAAACTTCGCATCAGCAACACTTCCAGCGAGCGTTGTGAACCGGGCATTACTTCCTTATCGGCATAACCGGCAATAGAAAAAACAAGTATGGATTTCTCATCCGGCATATCTATAGAAAAAGTGCCATTCGCGTCGCTTAGTACTTTCCGGCCGAAACCTTTCACATAAATCCTCACACCGGCCAAACCCTCCCCTTTTTCGTTTTTCACTGTTCCCTGGATATTGAGAAGAACAAGTTCATTTCTTGATACAGACCCAAATCCGCGGGCAGACGAAAATGTCGGGCAAGCATAAGATAACAAGATACTCAGAAGTAGATAACTATAAACTATTTTCATGTTTCAGAAGAAGGGTATTTTTTTGATATTTCTTTTTACAATTCAATACACCGGATAAAGGCTTGCCTGTTTCGTCGACTACACGACCACTCACCTCATCAGATACGCTGAGTTTTATATCCTGATACCCCAAAGAAGAAAAGCATCCTGCTGACCGTGCAGGTGTGGAATGATAAAAAAGAAAAAACAAATGGAATAAAAAATACCTGGAATGTAGAATAAATGAAATAATGATCCCTTTTAAGTTTTTTTCGCATAGAGGAGATATTATGTTGAGAGGGTAATGGTGCTAAGAATGGATGCAAAACCGAACGTTAAGGTGAACGAACACCAAACCGCCATATACATACGCAATCCTTATAAAAGCATCAGAGGTGCTGTAAATATACACAACACCTCTGAACCTTAACAAGACAAATATAACCAAATTCACGCATACAGGCAACACCTTATGCTTCCGTCTCCCTCTGAGGCAGACGAATTACCTTACCTCTATTTTAAAGGATTGAACGGCCTTCTCTCCGGCAGTATCGTAGGCTTCCAAAACGACGTTATAACTACCTTTCTCTGTTGGAATACCGGAGAGTATACCCGTCTGAGGTTTTACCCGCAGCCAAGCGGGAGCTTCTTTTAACCTGTAGGAAACCGGAAGGCCCGATTTGTTGAAATCTGCCTTAGCATAGTACTTATAGCCTGCTCCCTTCAGCTCTTGCAAGACGGGCTGCGAGAGGAAAGTAAGTCCGCTGATATCTATAGACCAAACGTCGTTTAGCAAAGGCCATTTATTGCCGCCTACCACCCAAATATTGTTCCTATATACGTAACTGGAATGCTCGTGACGGGCGTCCCATGACAGATCGGTCTTCAACTCTGTCCATTCCTTTCCGTCTTTGCTATACCACACATCCCCCCTGTTCTCCCATACCGGTTGCGATCTGAATCCACCCAGCAAAAATATCCTGTTGTTGTAAACCACACAATTGCTCCAGATACGCCCCGGCCATGGAGCATCGTCAGTCACTTCCTTCCAGTTGATACCGTCTGACGAAACCCACACATCACGGTAAGCCTTGAACGGGAAGTAATCGATTACCCCTCCGCCAATGATCCAGATTTTATCATCTTTGACAACAACGTTACCGAACAATTGCCTAGGCGACCACTGCGCATTCGTCGGAGATTTTTTCCAGTTAACACCGTCTTCCGAAAACCAGATATCATTCTTTAGCGTCCGGTCCTGATGCCCGCCGAACAGCCACATTTTACCTTTAAACACCACTCCGCCGGCAGCGTAGCGTTTTCCCCACGCCGGCTTTGCATTCACCAACTCCCATTGGTTGCCGTCTGCTGATGAGAACAACTCACCTTCGTTGCTTACGATCCACATCTTGTCCTTGTACACATACTGGACAGGTATATTGATCCCTGCTTTGGTGGGTATAGCAGGATGCTCTTCCCAGTTGACGCCGTCTTCTGAACTCCACACATCTGCGGAAAGCTCAGGAAAATACCCTCCGAAAAGCCACATCCGGTCTTTGAAAACAAGCTCTCCTCCCGAATCTCTGATATGAAAAGGACCTTTTGAAAGCACTTTCTTCCAGTTGGGCAGCGCATGATCGCGCAATACCTCTACGGTGTACTTATTTTCTTTCCCGTTCAGTTCGAGTTTGATTTCAACACGATTCACACCTGTTTCCAAAGGATACTTTGCGGAGGACGAGAAATCAGTATTGTTGATGGTAATCCTCACCCCCTCCGCAGCCTTTCCCAGATCAAAGGAAATTTCGGAGACGGAATAATTGACTTTGACCTGATAAGCCAGGCGGGCAGATGAAAAACCAGGAACGAGCTCCCCTTTTTCAGGCACTAATTTCTTAAGTTGAAGTGGCTCATCTGTGCCTGCGCTACCTGTGTACACCAACCCTGATACAAATAACACAAGCATGGAAAAAAATCTGAACATCATACATTTAAAGATTAAGAGATACAATTTGCCTCAACACTCCGGTAAAAAGAAGCCAGACAAGCATCAACTACGAAGTAAAATTTGGTTATGTCAAAAAAAATACGTAACTTTTAAAGATATACCCCTTTTATTGAAACTATCAATATCCGTTTCAACCCCACACTTCGACTGCTCAGCGTGACAAGGATAGTGTACCACTACACGAGACGAAGCCTTGGCTGCGACAGCTCCGCTGTCACCCTGAGTCTATCGAAGGGCTGGGCTACGATCCAAAGACATTGCTCCCATGCACACTCCAGGGAACTTCTTAACAAAAAATCAGGCTAAAAAATGAACCATTACTACCCAAACCGGAAGAAAGTCCTTTAACTCCTGGCGCAGCTGTCTGAGCGATTGGGTAATATGATACTCCACCGTGCGTTCCGGAATATTGAGCAGTTGAGATATCTCACCCGTGGTTTTATATTCCAGCCTACTGAGTCGGAAGATCTGCCTGGTCTTCTCCGGCAACCGCCTCAGTACGGCATCAAAAATATCCTGAATGTCTTTAAAATTGATCGTTTGGTCGGGAGAATCTTCGACCGGCTCCGTTTTTGACAAAGCCATATCGGCGTATTTGTCCGCCTGAAACTGAGCCCTGTATGAATCTATTATCTGGTATTTTAGCGAGTTAAAAAGGTACCCGCCCAAATTATCTATGGCTAACGTTTTCCTTTTCTCCCAGCAACTCATGAATACATTCTGAAGCAGCTCCTCAAGTACCTCATCGGAATTGATTTTCCGCTGCCCGTGCAGAAACAACACCTTCCAATACCTCCTGTAGATTTCGTTAAACGCCCTGTCGTCATCTACAGTCAGGAGTTTAACGAGGAGTTCATCGCTCAAAAGGTGATATTCCATGTCATCATTTTATGTAAAAATAACTACATGGATTACAATTTGCAAATCGAAACTCTGCGTAATTTATTCCTACCGGAAACCGACGACAGATTTCTCCTGAAAACGAGAAGCACCAAAACAAAGTTTGTCACTTCAAACACAATACACTACCTATTCATCCCACACCTTGTTCGGACTTGCCCAGAGAATTCTCGCGACATAAAGTCTGTTGTCGGCACCGAATGTGGCTGCCGTTTTTGACATTCCCTCGGAAGTCGTCACCCAGCTTTCATTTTCACTGACGTTGACCACGCCGAAATTCCCCAACTGTGCTCCTTTGTTAGGCACAAGCACTTTTTCAGTTTTTCTGATCACTACCAGTCTTTCAGGGTCAACCTGTGCAATAAAAAGCGGAGCCCTGTGACGTACTACGTTTTTGCCCAGTTCCGAACGGCGGGTATATACCAGAAACAATCCGTCGCTATGCGTCACCCAGTGCTGTTGTGTATTGTAAGAGCCCAGATCTTCTCCGTCGTCGAAGCGCCACACTTTGGGAGTTTCAAATTGAAGTCCGTCTTTGCTTATGGCCACGTAACCGGAATCGTTGTTGCGCAGTGTCATATAGAAAAGGCCCTTGAACCTGGTAATGGAAGGCTCGCAATAACCTCTGCCAGTAGGATAGGTAAGCACATTCCCATGCTCCACATACTTCAGTTCCTTGCCGTCAAACCTGCATTTTAGTACCGTAACTCCGTAAAGGCCGCTGTCTCCTCTCCGAAAATAAGTCGGCAAAAGAATGTCGCCGTTGGGCAGATCATAGCGCTGGGTACTGCCCGCTCCTTCACTGTGAAAGATGGAATCTCTGGGAAGTACCAGCGGCTTCCACTCCGACCAGCTGTCATTATCAGTTCGGTACGTTGACCAGACAGTAGAACGCGCTACGTTAGCAGCTAGATGGTTGTCCTTATACCGAACGGTATGCCCTGTCCCCAGAAGTTTTCCGGACTTCGCGTGCCACTTCGGTGTAAAGTCGGACACACCTACCTCCATTCCGCCCCCCTCAGTCCTTCTTCCCAGTGTCCTGGTATTTTCCAGCGGAGCTGTCCAGCTCTTACCCAGGTCAGATGTCCTGATATGTGAAAGCGCATAAAACACATCACTCCGTTCTACAAGCCATTTCTGCATGGTCAATACTACCTTCGGATCCGCTCCGCGAACCATCCCTGCCCGGGGATGAAACCAGCACATGGATCCGTCGTAGCCTGAACTCACCACATCAGTGACAATCTCAAAATCCAGCAGAACGCCGCCCAAATAACCTCCATTCTGCAGAATAGAGGTCCATTTTCTATAGGCTGCGTCCTGCAAGTGCACACCATCCCATGTATATTCTGCCTTAAGCTTCCCATTTGAATCAGCAAATGTCGCGGTCAGATCGACCAAACCCACATTTTCAGAAACAGATAAAGCCTTCAATGAATTGTTCAGAAATTCAATCGCTTTTTCATGATTGTAATGTCCTTTCAGCTTCCCGAAGCTTTCATTGGTTGGAAGAATGGTCTGAAAATAAATGCGTGTAGCCGGAGACGCACTTCTGATCCTGCTTATCATTCTTTTGTAATTCCCAAGAATCACATCAGGAGGTATATTCCTGGCCAGATCGTTGATCCCTGCCAGAATAAAAATACGCGCCGGCTTGCCTTTCACAACATCTTCAAGTAACTCCAGCACCCCGAAGGTATTGTCCCCGGGAATTGCCCTGTTACGTACAAGCGGATTGGCTAACCGGTCCGGCCAGTCCGCCCAGAAGGTAATGCTGTTACCCATGAAAACAATGTCATCACGCGTCTGTGGCAGAGACCGGAAAAGCGCCTGACGAGACCTGAAGATGTCAGGCCGGTGGGTACTATCCCAGGCAGCCTGCTGGGCACCCAGCTGACCAACCCACCCAAACGCGGCCATTAAAACGCATCCTAATCTGTACGCACCGACCATTTTCATACTGAACTCTGTCATTTCTTTACCGCATCGATCTCCAGAACGGTTCCCGCTATAAAGCGCGTCCCATTGTCTTTATTAAAATAATAGGTAACCAATACCTTTGTTTTGTCCAACTGGACGGCCCACGGGTATCCTATATCTGTGTTTCCCCCGTCTTCCCGCAATACAAACTCCCTGGAACTTTCAAAATCCGTACACTCTGCATTCAAAATTCTGGCTCGTATACCGAAAGGTTTATGACGATATCCATATACGAGCAGCACCCTTGCATCGGGAAGTCTCAGGGCCTGCAGCGGGTGACCTTTGAAGCCCATGCTCTGCCATTTCTGAAAAGTTTTCCCTCCGTCTGTCGAACGCGCAATACATGCATGATCATCATAACCTGCTGTTCTGAGAAAAGCCACCAGGTCTCCCTTCGGTGTTTCATAAACAGATGCTTCATTGAAGGATACTCTCTCATCTACTGCTACAGCGGCTGTGTATTCCCAGGTAGTTCCCTTGTCTGAAGAAACAAGCAAATGGTTGGACGTTTTTTTGGGCGATTGTGAATCTGAGGCAGCCACCACCCAATACACTTTTCCGTTTTTCCCTTCATACATTGCGCCCCTGTTGTATGCCGGGACAGGTACGCCTACTGCACTGTGATTGATCTCGGGTGTGATGTGCGGAGGATAATATGGCCCCTCCCACTTCTTGCCCTGATCTCTCGAACGAACGATATACCCCCCGAGAAACGTAGCATTGGCGGCAGGAAACAACGACTTGCCTGGCGCAGGATCCGCCCCGGTCCTCAAAAAAGCCCAGCCGTAACTCGCACAAAGCAAAGTCCCGTCCTTCAAAGCGAGCATGCAGGGATCCTGAGAGCCGCCAAAAGCGTGTGCATACAATAATTCCGGCTCCCGGGTCCAGTTGATGCCATCGCGTGAACGCAAGCTCACCAGGTAGCTGTTGGGATCTACATGATTGGTTGCTTTCTCTCCGAATATCTTCCGGTCAGGCGCCCTCCGGAAGGCCAGCAGGTAATCGTTTTTTGTTTTGACGACAGACGGAAAACTGGAATAGAAGCGTTCGTCGCTATAAATGACAAACTCTCTGACCTTTCGGATGCCTGCACTGTCTGACGGCGCGTCAGAAAGCCCTCCGGCGTTCAAACCGGTGTTTGAACGGATGGAAAATACACAGGCCATCAGCCAGAAATAAAACATACTGTTCTTTTTCATTCCCTCAAAATAAATGACAAAATAAATACTACGCCAACTCCTTTTCCTCAGGCTGGGTTTGTGGCTGCTCAGGCTTTACCCTGTAAAGGACAAATG
Organism: uncultured Cytophagales bacterium; assembly: GCA_964488435.1. Classification (GTDB taxonomy): domain Bacteria; phylum Bacteroidota; class Bacteroidia; order Cytophagales; family Spirosomataceae; genus JBEBSO01. The sequence goes on from CAZAVR010000009.1 coordinate 14,238, forward strand.
AACAGACCAGCAGTGTCAGCGCCGCTACCTGGAACATACTACTGAGATCTATATTCGAATCCCGCAACAACCCGCCGGCGTAAATACCTACTCCTCCAATCAGACAACTAAACATATTCAGTATTCCGTACCCCGTGGCCAGATATCTGGAATCCGCTACCATAGCGAGAATGGGCATCATATTTGCATCTACAAAAGGACGGGTGAAAGCATAAAGCATAAAACCGACTACCGCCAGCCAAAGTAGATCTGTGCTACTGGCCAGGAGCATACCGGGCGTCGCTATCAATAGTCCCAGCGCGGGCAAATGTATTCTGGCCCGACTGTTGAACCTGCTCCAGTAATCTGCTATCGCTCCTCCGGCAAGCACGCCTACCAGCATCACCGGAAAAAAATACGCGGTCGCATAAAGACCGGCCGTCGTCTGAGACAAATTAAAATGCTCTTTATAATAAGTAGGTAACCAGCCGCTTACCAGCCAGCTCACGATCCCAAGCAAGCCCCAGCTTAAAAGAGCGAAGCGGTAAGCACGCATCGAAAACAAGGTGCGAACGGCAATAAAAAAGTTAACCTCTTCTTTCTTCTCTTCACGTACAGTTTCAACCACTTTCGGAGCATCTTTAAGACTAAGCGACAACACAACCGCATACACCACACCAATCACTCCAAAAACAGTAAAGGCGAAATTCCAGGAATGATTTTCTGCCAGGAAAGCGCCTATAAAACCCAGGGACTGCCCGACCATTACTCCGGCCATGTGTATACCCGTTGCCAAAGATCTGCTGGATCCCCGGTGATAATCTACGATCAGGGCCAATGCCGCCGGAATATAACAGGCTTCGCTAATCCCCATGAGTGCTCTCGTGAGCAGAAGCTCATTGAACGTAGTGGCATGTGAAGTAAGCCAGGTGACGATTGACCAAACGAACAAACTTGCTATAATGACCTTGCTTCTGTTAAACCGGTCTGCCAAAAAACCCGCCAAAGGGCTTAAAAGACCGTAAATCCATAGAAAAACAGAGGTGAGAAGACCAAATTGAGCATCCGACATGGGAATCGCCTCGATGATGGAGGTCCGCATAGTGGTGATCATCATACGATCCAGATAATTCAAACAGGCTACTACACACAAAAGTGCTACGACCAGCCAGGCATAAGATAAGGGAGCAGGGCTGGAAGATGTCGGTACAGATTGGGTTTTCATATAGGTCGCTTGGTTACTCGCATCAAATGTCAGCCCAATCAAAAAGCAGACCTACTCATCATGTTGCGATAGGAATCCGGTACAAAATTATATTTCACAAATATAGCCCTCTCCTACTTTAATATAAATTATTGGTACTATTTTTCAAAATATTCCATGAGCGGGATGCCAGGATAGACAGAGTAGCTACTCCATCCCGATTTATCATCGTCAACCATTCAGAATACGGCTTTGCACTTCCTTCTGAAGCAAAAATCTGTAAAAAAACACACATAAATTTCAAAAAAAGTAAGTATTTGCCGTTCAATTCTATTCCTATTTATACCTGCCGAATCAATCTATGAAAAAAACGAAAATGACAAGACAAGTACACCTCTTCTCTCTGGCTCTATGCACATGCTTTTTGATACTCGCCGGATGCGGGAATAAAAATAACCAAAACACGCTGTCCGTAGAGGACACGCTTTTTCCGGATTCCCTTGTCCATTTCAAAGCATACGATCACAATCCGCTTTTCGAGGGGACAGGAGATTCCACTGATTGGGATGAAAAAATAAGAGAACGCGGATTCATCATAAGAGAAGACAGCACCTATTACCTCTGGTATACCGGTTACAACCGTCAGACCGGCAAACAGATAAAATACCTGGGCCTGGCTACCTCTCCCGACGGATTGAACTGGAAGCGGCACGAAACCAATCCCATATATAAGGAACACTGGATTGAAGACATGTGCGTGGTCAAATCCGCTGATACCTACTACATGTTCGCAGAGGGCAAAGACGATATCCCGCGTATTTTCACGTCAACAGATAAGGTCAACTGGACCGATAAAGGTGCGATTGATGTGCGTCTGAAAGACGGAAGCCCTATTTCAAAGGGTCCCTACGGCACACCTGCGGTATGGATTGAAGGAGACACCTGGTACCTGTTCTATGAGCGAAATGATGAAAATATATGGCTGGCGACATCCAAGGATCTTAAAACCTGGACAAATGTGCAGGATGAACCCGTCCTGTATGCAGGGCCTGAAGACTACGACAAATATGCCGTTGCATTCAACCAGATCATAAAGCACAACGGTCTGTACTATGCGTATTATCATGCGTCGGCATTTGAAGACTGGCGGGAATGGACAACCAACGTGGCTGTCTCAAAGGATTTGATCCATTGGACAAAATATGGAAAAAACCCTATTTTGAGAGACAATAAGTCCAGCGGGCATCTGGTACATGATGGCAGTCAATACCGGCTGTATACCTCTCATCCGGAAGTACATGTCCACTTTCCGGAGAAAAGCACCACAAACTAACTGCCAAAGAGAAGACCTTAATATAGAAAGTTAACGAAAAACTTCGAAAACAACAAGCATTTCTCCGGAAATTTTCAGGTATTCCGTTGACTGGACCTGCAATAAGAAGCTGGCCATGGCTATTCTTCGACAGGCAGTACTCTCCATGAGAAGCAATCAGCGTGATCCACACGTGTAAAAAAAGACAACAATACGTATCTTTAAAGATATTTATTGTGTCTTCGTCGATATAAAGATATGGCTATGAACACGAAACTTACATTAACGCTGGAGCGATCGGTTATAGAAAAGGCAAAGAGTTACGCACGAAAAAGTAAACTAAGTCTTTCTGACTTAATAGAAAATTATCTGAAGGCACTGACAAATGAAGACACTATCAAACATACGGAGTTGGCACCTACGGTGAAATTATTGAAGGGCGCATTTACACCTCCGCAAGATTTTGATTACAAAAAAGAACTTGTGGAGCGTTTGTCTGAAAAACACCTCCAGTGAATAGAGTACTGATTGATACTGATGTAATTCTCATGAGCCGCACATTCACGAAGTTCCGGCCGGCTCTTCCGAGTTATTTATACCAATCGCCTTCTGTTCCCTTTTACCTTCTTTTTTAGCGCTTCCGGAGACAATAACAATCATCATCGCACCCAAAACAAGCACCCCGCATAGCTAAATTTTCGCCAATAATAAAACTTCTTTAGCACAACAGGCGATAGACGCGTGAAATTGAAACCAACTTTCCTTTTCTCGTATAGAAAGGATTTCTCCGATAACCGTTAACTTTGCGTTTATTCTCCACTGGGAGCGTCCGTAAATAGTTTTTTAATGAGTAATTCATCCGAAATCAAGATCACCCTGCCGGACGGAAGCGTCCGTTCTTACCCCAAAGGCACCAGCAGTCTGCAAATCGCGCAAAGCATCAGTGAAGGTCTGGCACGCAACGTCCTTTCCGCCAAAGTAAACGGTGAAGTATGGGACGCGACCCGCCCGATTGATACCGATGCGAGCGTCACTTTGCTGACCTGGAATGATACCGACGGAAAGAGTACCTTTTGGCATTCATCAGCCCACCTGATGGCCGAAGCATTGGAGGCACTTTTTCCAGGTGTAAAATTTGGTACGGGGCCCTCGATTGATAACGGATTTTACTATGACGTAGACCTTGGTGAACGTACCATTAACCAGGAGGACCTTGTCAGACTTGAAGCAAAAATGCTGGAGCTGGCGAGGCAAAAGAATGAATACCTGAGAAAGGCGATCAGCAAAGCGGATGCGCTGACCTATTTTACCGAAAAAGGGGATGAGTACAAACTTGAACTCATCGACGGATTGGAAGACGGTCAGATCACCCTCTATACCCAGGGAGGATTTACGGATCTTTGCCGCGGTCCGCACATGCCTAACACCGGATTCATCAAAGCCGCCAAGATCACCAATATTGCGGGAGCCTACTGGCGCAACAACCAGAGCAATAAAATGCTTACCCGCATATACGGCATTACCTTTCCGAAGCAAAAAGAGCTGGAAGAGTATCTGACTATGCTTGAAGAAGCAAAAAAGAGAGACCACCGGAAATTGGGGAAAGAGCTGGAATTGTTCGCTTTCTCGGAAAAAGTAGGCCAGGGTCTGCCACTCTGGCTACCTAAAGGAGCCATGCTCCGGGATCGCCTGGAACGTTTCCTCAAAAAGGCACAGCTAAGAGCGGGATACCTCCCTGTAGTTACCCCGCATATAGGAAGCAAGGATCTCTATGTAACCTCGGGCCATTGGGACAAATACGGAAAAGATTCTTTCCAACCCATTAAAACACCAAATATAGGGGAAGAGTACATGCTTAAACCCATGAACTGCCCTCACCACTGTGAAATTTACAAAACCAAACCAAGGTCTTACCGCGATCTTCCGCTCAGGCTCGCTGAATTCGGGACTGTATACAGATATGAACAAAGCGGAGAGCTTCATGGCCTTACACGTGTACGCTCATTTACACAGGATGACGCGCACATTTTTTGCCGGCCCGACCAGGTAAAAGACGAGTTCCTGAAGGTGATTGATCTCGTGTTATATGTATTCCGAACACTGGGTTTTAATGATTTCAGCGCTCAGATCTCCCTGCGTGATCCGGAAGATAAGAAGAAGTATATCGGCAGTGATGAAGACTGGGAAAAAGCGGAATCGGCTATTGTTGATGCTGCCGCAGAAAAAGGTTTAAGTACCGTTACTGAGTTGGGAGAGGCGGCTTTTTACGGGCCCAAGCTCGACTTTATGGTTCGGGATGCCCTGGGCAGAAAATGGCAATTGGGTACGATTCAGGTCGACTATCAGCTTCCGCAGCGTTTTGAACTGGAGTATGTAGGCTCGGATAACCAGAAATACCGGCCTGTGATGATACACCGTGCTCCTTTCGGTTCTATGGAACGTTTTATTGCGATCCTGATCGAAAACACCGCAGGCCAGTTCCCTATATGGCTTTCTCCGGACCAGATCGTCATACTTCCCATTTCTGAAAAATACGCCGATTATGCCGAAGAGGTGTTTTTTGCTCTGCAAGATCATGATATCAGAGGTTTTGTGGATCACAGGGATGAAAAGATCGGTCGGAAAATAAGAGATGCCGAAGTAAGTAAAGTCCCTTTCATGTTAATTGTGGGAGAAAAGGAATCCGGAGAGCGTAAAGTATCTGTAAGAAGAAAAGGAGAAGGTGATCTGGGAAGCCTTTCTATTGATGATTTCATTTCCCATTTTAAGAAAGAAATCAAAAATAATTTGTCATCTTTTTAATTTTTTGCTATAATTCCGGACAGATGGTATTATTTTTACCCGCTGTTCCGACAAGCATATAATATTATAACTAAAAACACCACAAAAAAGGTACCGATACAAAAGTATGGCATTAAGACCCCCGCGAGGTCCTCGCCCCATCAGGGTAAAAGAGGAACCTTACAAAATTAACCAACTTATTACCGCGAGAGAAGTTCGTCTGGTAGGAGAAAACATCGAACCTGGTGTTTACGAAATCAGTAAAGCACTCGCCTTTGCTCAGGCGCAGAGCCTTGATCTGGTAGAAATAGCCCCTACCGCAGTACCTCCGGTCTGTAAAGTGGTGGATTACTCCAAATTCAAATACGAGCAGAAGAAAAAACAAAAAGAAATCAAATCCAAAGCTCAGAAGGTGGTCATTAAGGAGATCCGCTTCGGGCCGAATACCGATGATCACGACTTTGAATTTAAGCTGAAACACGCCACTAACTTTCTGAAAGAAGGTTCTAAAGTGAAAGCCTATGTTCATTTTGTGGGAAGGACTATTGTTTATAAAGAAAGAGGTGTAAACTTGCTTGGCAGATTTACGGAAGCACTTTCCGAGTTTGGGAAAGTTGAAATGGAGCCCAAACTGGAAGGAAAGAGAATGATCGTAATGATCGCTCCTACTGCAGTAAAAAAATAACATTTGCGGCAATGCCACAGCCTTGTTCCGGCCCGCGTTGGTCCGGAGCAAGGTTTTTTCGTATTGTTTCCCTGAGGGTTCTGAGCAGATTGGCCTTGTGCTTCGACAAGCTCAGCATGACAGCTTCGACAAGCTCAGCATGACAGCTTCGACAAGCTCAGCATGACAGCTTCGACA
>CAZAVR010000009.1:20475-26358 GCA_964488435.1 uncultured Cytophagales bacterium
AGCTCAGCATGACAGCTTCGACGGGCTCAGGATGACACACCACTTGGAGTCATGTCGACGGGGGACGAGTGTCATGTCGACCGTAGTGGAGACATCTCCTACGGATACTGAACTGTTACAGTGCGATTTAGGGTCCTTCGACAAGCTTCAGGAGGACACGGGAGATGCCCAGTCCTTCGACAGGCTCAGGAGGACAGGGGAGCTGTCACAGTCATCGGCCCGTCACGTACAGCGGGGGTCACACTGAGCACGGAGCAGTCGAAGTGTGTGGGGGGAAATTTGTTGATAATTAATGGAATATGGGCCTTTTGCCGTCCTTCGACAAGCTCAGCATGACACGACAAGCTCAGCATGACACGACAGGCTCAGGATGACACGACAAGCTCAGCATGACACGACAAGCTCATCATGACGCGACAAGCTTCAGCATGACACGACAAGCTCAGCGTGATAAGAAAGAACGCATCCTCTACGCATGGTTTTAAACCCTTGTACCTGTCCTGATGTCTTATGCAAAAGGGGACGAAAATACAACTCCTCCGAAAAATAAGTACACCTAAAAAAAGCGTATTACTTAGATGACAGACAAATGAAAAAACTATTTTTGTTATTTTTCATAGCCGCATCCGCGATCATGTCCGGATGTGAAGGGCCTCAGGGGCCGGAAGGTATAGAAGGTCCTCCCGGGCCACAAGGACCGCAAGGGCAAATGGGAGATGTCAGCAGGGCTTTTGAGGTAGTTGCCAGCTTTACCAAAGAAAACTCCTTCAGAACGATTTTCACTTTCCCCGTCAGCAAGATCACCGTATTAGACAGTGATGTGGTACTTGTTTATGTACTTTGGGAAGAGGTTGAAGAAAATGGGAAGGTGCTGAAAATATGGAGAGCGCTGCCACAGACCATCTTCATCAAAGACAAGGGGATTTTTAGCTATAATTTCGATTTCACCAAACTGGATGCCAGTTTCTTCCTGGAAGGGAATTTTGACCTTTCCACCCTGCCGGCAAATTACCTCTCCAATCAGATTTTCCGGGTGGTGGTGGTACCCGCCGATTTCGCAGCCAGAAAAGCTTCCATAGATTACAGCGACTACGACACTGTCATCAAAACCTACGGAATAGACGATACCCATCTGGAAAAAAGAACACATCCATAATCAATCCGGGATGCCGCGGGTTTTGCAAATTCCGCGGCATCTCCGCTTTATCCAAGACAAACCTTTGCTTTACTAACCTTATCTGACTGACGGCTTGTGAAAGACCCGATAAAATTTCAGGCGCCGCTTTTCAGTGACGAATACTTTATGGGCCTCGCAATTGAACAGGCACATATTGCGCTGTCAAAAGACGAAATTCCTGTGGGTGCGGTTGTTATCTGCCGGAACCAGGTCATCGCCAAATCCTCCAATCAGACGGAGCTTCTGAAAGACGTCACCGCACATGCAGAGATCATGGCTATCACAGCCGCATCCGCACATCTGGGTGCCAAATACCTGAAAGACTGCACCCTCTATGTTACCCTCGAACCCTGTGTTATGTGTGCCGGAGCCTTGTTCTGGTCGCAGATAGGGCGGGTCGTCTTCGGTGCGTCAGACGAAAAAAGAGGCTTTATGCTCACACATACACGCATACTTCACCCAAAAACAGTATTAAAAACCGGTGTACTTGCCGATGAATCCAAAGCCTTGTTAAACATTTTTTTCAACAGGTTAAGAACATAAAGAGGCATTCTGCTGTTAACAAAGGGAACGATACGTCAACTTATATTCATTTAAACGAAAAAGAAATGGCATTTACCTTAGATCCATTACCTTATGCAAATGACGCCCTGGAACCGCATTTTGACGCGCAGACCATGGAAATCCATCATGATCGTCATCACCAGGCTTATGTCACTAATTTAAATAACGCTGTTGCCGGCTCCGATCTGGAAGGCAAGAGTCTTGAAGATCTTGTAGCCAATGCCGGGAAACACGCCCCCGCAGTGAGAAACAATGGTGGAGGACATTGGAACCACCGTTTTTTCTGGCAATCCCTATCGGCTTCAGGCGGAGGAGCACCCGTAGGCGAACTTGCTAAAGCCATCGATGCGAAGTTCGGTTCTTTTGGCGCTTTCAAAGACGAATTCAAAAAAGCTGCTACAGGACGTTTTGGTTCGGGATGGGCATGGCTTGTGGTTACCTCAAACGGAGAAGTAGCCATCACCTCCACCCCTAACCAGGACAATCCGCTGATGGACGTAGCAGAGGTAAAAGGCACACCCGTACTTGGTCTTGATGTTTGGGAGCACGCCTACTATCTGAAATATCAGAACAAGCGTCCCGATTATATAGATGCTTACTGGAACGTAGTAGACTGGAAAGTTGCTGACGCTCTTTACGTTGCAAAAAAATAGTTCTTCGATATAAAAAAAAGGTTTGGAGTTGTAAAAAAAAGCCGGAAATACGCTTGCAAACTCCAAACCTTTTCCTACTTTTGTATCCTGAAAACGGAGGTTGTAGCTCAGTTGGTTAGAGCGCTAGATTGTGGTTCTAGAGGTCGCGGGTTCGAGACCCGTCTCCCTCCCTCAAAATAAGTTGAAAGTCAAACAAAATGCCTGTGAATCAATGATTTATGGGCATTTTGTTTTTGGTGGCATGCAAAAAAAGGGATCAAGCGGTAAAGTATCTAGGTTTGTGTTTTTAATCAAACCATATAGTTTTGGAAAGTTTCTTGCCGCTTATCGATTTAATCTTACCGGAGTTTATAGTTGATAACTACTTGCTGACCCATGTAGAAAAGTCGGAAGAACGTTATCATGTCTGTTTGGAAGAAAAAAATTATCAAGAAGATGATCCACGAAAGGCAGACTTACTTTCCATGGGTTATTTTCCGACCATTACGCTGCAAGATTTTCCCATACGCGGTCACAAAGTTTTTCTTCATATCAAACGTCGTAGATGGCTCAATACCAAGACAGGTAAAGTAGAATACCGAGATTGGAATGAAGTGGCTGATGGAACGCGAATGACTAGTGAATTCGCGGATTTTTTACCGGAACGCCGGCCGAAATAAATTGGTGGATACCAGGGCTAATGATGTTTGGAGTATTGGTCGTTTTATGGAGTAAATGGCCGGGATCTCTTGCGTCAATACCACGATTTTCAGAGCGGTTTCAAAGAATGGGAACAGCGTTCTCACGCAAAAAATGGCTTTTGTTTCCTAAAAACATAAGCCCATACTTATCCATTGATGAGACAAGCCTGTCTCACCGAGAACTCTACACGATCCTGACCAGTACACCCGCTAAAGGTGGGAAAGGAGCCGTCGTTGCGGTTGTAGCAAAAAGGTGAGCCGCTTTAGGGAACCATCTCAATATGTAATTTATACAAGTATTACGGTTACTTCTGTAATGCGCTCTCATCAAAATTGCCTCATTTTTACAAAAATAATTCTACAAGAAATTTTATGAAAAACATAAAACTAGTAAGCACAGTACTAACTGCCACATTTTTACTCACTTGTAACGTTTATGGTCAGACGCCCGATCTCGGTGCCGCCCACGGCTTTGTACTATTTACAGGTAATGGTGCATTTACCAATACGTTGGCATCGGTGGTAACGGGAGATATCGGGACCGATAACGGAGACTTGACAGGATTTCCCCCAGGTCTGGTGACCGGGCAAACATATGTTGAGAATGAAACCTCAGATCTGGCGAGGATTGCTGTCACGGCGGCATACAATAGCCTGGGTGAAAGTTCCTGCACAGGCGCTATAATTACGCCGATTACCAATCAGACACTGACCGCCGGTACGTACTGCATTGGAGAAGCCGTTAATCTTAACGGTAATCTCACCCTTGATGGTGGGGGCGATCCGGATGCTGTTTTTATATTCAAGATCGGGGGCGCATTTTCAATGGCCGAAGCATCAAATATTTTGCTTACCAACGGCGCCACTTATGAGCATGTTTACTGGCAGGTAGATGGCGCCTTTAATATGGCCGAAGATGCCTTCTTCAGGGGCACAATGATCGCCCATGACGCAATTACTCTATTGAGTGGAGCCTCTATCACGGGCAGGGCACTCTCCGTTGCAGGGGCTATCGCCATAAGCAACAACACGGTGACGCTATCTCCCGAAGTACTGCCGGTGACGCTCATGTCCTTTGTTGTTTTCAAACAGGAAGGGGCAACTACGCTGCTAAAATGGACAACCACTTTTGAAACCCAAAGTGACCGTTTCGAAATAGAGCACAGCAAAGACGCAAAAGCATGGTTAAAAATTGGCTCAGTACCCGCTATGGGCGAAAGCGAAAAACTATTGACTTACAGCTTTCTCGATAATACATCCCGCCGCAGTGCCAACCTATACCGTCTCAAAATGATCGACAAGGACGCCTCTTTTTCTTATAGCGCCATCCGCAGCCTAATCTTTGACAATGATGACCTGACATTTTCGTTTTACCCCAATCCGGCAACCGATTATCTGATGATGGCTGCAGAAAATGACATGGGCCAGGTGCAACAGATTCAAATAAACGACATAAGGGGTAATCGCGTGTACTACATGAAAAAAAACACCTACGCTAAATTCCCTGAATATCTGCAAATAGAATTTTTGCCGGCAGGTGTTTACATTATGAGAGTGAGTACAAACAAAAACATCATACACTCCTTCAGAATCATTAAAAAGTAAAAGGGGGAAAACGATCAGATTCATTCCAAAAGACCGTAAAACTCATAATGCAAATGCAGGGCGATAGATAACTACGCCCTGCAAATCATTATTCCCTCTTCGGCCAACGGCTTAAGAATGCGGAAAATCAGCAACAATTAATTAACCGGCGCCGGCTGCTTTAGCTTCCTTATTTGAAATGCCTATTTATGCGGAAAAGAAGCTTCCATATACTTGTTGTTCAATTTCCTCCCTTAATGTCAGATATATCTCATTAGAATAAAAAGGGTGAAAGAAACACAGCCTGAAAGCACGAAAAGGCCTTTTGAAGAAATTAAAAAACATCGCCCGGTGAATGCCGGTTCACGGAAAGGGTAGAATTTCTCTCTCAAAATAAACATACTCCTTTTCCGGTCTGTCTACCTCGCGGCAGTAATAAATTCGGTCGTGATAACGCCGGATAATCAAACCTCTTTCAGGGTTTATTTTGGCAAATACATGCTGGCCTTCCGCATATCTGCTGTGGGAACTTGGTTCTTTCATATTCGATTATTTCTCATTTGGTAATTTTTTATCGGACTTCTAAGTTCATGTGGATTTGATATGGAATCTTACGTATCTGTTTTTGGACAGACCAAATTCGTCTATGGCTCGTTTCTGTGGAATAATCACACAGGCAGAGTTGACGATTCACCACGCAGCGGTCCGCTCTTATACGGGTCTTTCATGCCCATTTCATGAACTGACAGAGGTGCCAACCATTCCTTTATATAGCCCTCGAAACCCACAAGAAAATTCTTATTTTTAGCGAAACCCTCGAAAAGCGACTCAATATGTACCGTTTTCAGCCTGCCTTTCGTGATCATTTCGGTGAGCGCAGGATTAGCTTCAATCCATTCCCGCTTAATACTATGCATTTTAAGAAAAGAAATAATGATCTCTGACCGGCGAGAAAGCATACTGCCTGTAGCTGTCCTGATCACTGCCAATTCCGAGACTGCCAGCGGATGATGCACAGGGTCAAATTCCCAATCGGCCGTAGAGCCGGGTACCTGTAAATTCTGATTAAATACTGACATAGTTGGCAATGTTTGAATTTGTAAGTGATCATTTGAAAAAGTAAACAAGGCAGGTGTTTTAAATCCGCACTGTTCAAAAGAAATGGTGTGGTCATGAAAGAGACAAGATGTGGTCATAGCATATTAGCTGCCTGGTTATCAGGCAT
>CAZAVR010000010.1:0-17214 GCA_964488435.1 uncultured Cytophagales bacterium
CATCCCAGCGCCTTTCGTCGAAGAGCATTTCGGGATACTCAATACCATGGCCGGCGATACCGTCACCGTCGTGCCCAGACAACATTACCTCGATATCCAGTTCCCGGCATTTTTCCAATAAACGGGCCTGCAACGAAGCCCCAGAAACCCTCGAATCGGGTATAGCACAGACATGGGTAAATTCTATGAGATCAGCTAGCTCAGAACTTCCGGGATGTAGAAGTAAAAAATCGGCGCTCGTTGCGTCGGCTACATCCATGGCAAAATTTTTCTCCTTATTTATGATCTCCGGAACGTCCAGAAAAAGGCTACTGATGCGTATTTCGGGCTCAATGTATCTCAATGTCCCGCAAACAAACGAAGAATCCAATCCACCGCTGAGTTGGACACCCACGTGTTCTTGTCCTTCAACGCAGTTCTCTACAGAAGCTTTGAAGAGCTCCCTGAACGCTTCACCAAACTCCCCTACCGCTTTAAGATGCGACCATTTCTGAATATCAAAAGTGCCACTCCTACCTTTCTCAAATCCTCTTTCAAATGAAAAAGAAAGAAAATGCCCGGGTAAAAGTCGCTCAACCGGAACAACCAGGGTTCCTGATATATTGGCACGACTTCTTCCCTTTTCGAAAGAAAGATACTCCTCGATCCAGCGCGCGTTCAAAGAAAAGTACTCCCGAAGTTCTTCTCTCCTTAACAGGTCAGCAAAACTAGTTGAAAAAACAAAATACGCCCCAGGTATGTGGACGTAATAAATAGGAATCTCTCCAAGTACATTTCTTACAATAATAACCTCTTCACTTCTCTCATCGAAAAAGAAACCGAGGTCAAACTTATCGGATACTGAAGAAAGTAAATTATTGGGGAAGCCACCATCCTTAGAAGGCTTGCTACCTTCCCCAAAAGCCCTACTCAGGGACTTATATGCTTTAGAATCACCACCTAAAATAGAAACATGAAGACGATCTGTCGATTCTTGAGAATCAACTATCATAGAACATGATCCTTCTTTACCAAGGCTGTTATAGGCTCTTGAATAAGAATACTCTCCCGATAGATCTACAGAAATATTCTCAATTAAAGAATATACCCCGGCAACAATCATCTACACCAATCAGGCGAGCTTTTGGTTCTCGTCCAAATCCGCACTACCGCCAGAACCTCCCTTTGTAATCTCCATTACATTACCATGCGCTCTTAGCACCGGCTTTACATATTTCTTTTTAGATTTTGTCGAGTGCAGATCTACAGATTTCATAGTTCCTGTTTTATATATTGAATATTTTATTGCTCGTAAAGTTAATTGCATTTTTTCATGATGCAAATTTTTTTTCATTATTTTTATTAAACTCTGGGTAATCCTTAATTGCATTTAACCCTCATCATCGTAAACAGCAAAGGTTTTTAACCTGTAGTAACCGGATTCTACCGTCTCAGAACCAATACAGTCATCGCTCTGACAATATTCAAAGTTGGTCTGCTCCTCTCTGATCAGGCCTTTTCCGGGCGCATATACACGCACGCCTTTGTAAAAATTGATGATCGTCTCATAGTCGCGTTCCAGCACTGTGAAGGTGTTTTTATAGGTTTCATCACCCACCTTCAATGCCTCTCCGATCCCCGTGTAAGAATGCATTTCTTCGTCGGAGGTGTTGTAGGCATTTGCGTTCCACTTAGTGTAAGGATTCACCGGATATACCATCGTCACGGTACTGCGGTTATCCCTGGTGGTCACCACCTTATCCGGATAACGATCTATGGTATACTGCTTCACCGGCTGCCAGTAGTCGGCTGAGGTATTCCTGGTGGAGGTGGTCAGGATAAATGTCGTGCGCCCGCCCTCCACGTGGACAGAGGTAACTTCATCCCGCTCCTGCCAGCGTTTGATCAAAGGCGCAGCCTGCCCTGAAGCATAGACCTCCTCATAAACATCGTAAAACGACCTGCTTCCGACAGACAGCGGTAAATACTCAGAGGGATTGACCGACACGCTGCGCTCATCGCAACCCTGAAAAACCACCAGTAAAAAAAACAAACAAACTACTCTCTTCATGCTAACTATATCAAGAATCCTCCACTACCTGCGCCTGTTCCACTCTACTGTACTGTAACCTATCAACAGGTCGGTTCGTCCTGCGGGAGGTCTGAAATACACCAGAATATCATAGTCATTCTCCGTAGCAGCATAATCTCCCTCTATGTCAGATTCCACAAAGGGCGCTCCGGGTGACTTTTGAACCATATAATTATAATTGACCACGCCCTGCTTCAGAAGAATAACGGCCCGGTAGGACTGAGAATCTGTTTCAAAAGCCATGCGGTTCAGGTCGTTCTTCTGCCACAGGTTAAAGGCTCCATTCACATAAACCTCACTTCCATCTGCAAATTCGGGTATTTTCAGGGTAAAAACAACAGGCGTGTAATCCGCCTCCACACTTCCTCTCCCCGACTCTCTGTGATCAACTATATAGGCGCCGTTAAAATCATCTACCTGAAGATAGGCATCAAAATTGCGCGATCTGTCCGGAGCCAGAATAAGGCGGGTATATTCCGGAAGACGATCTATCTCATAAATACCAAATCCCCTGCCGGCGAGCGTCCGGCTGTCAAAAAAACGGAATTCATTCCCCCCTTTGAATGTATTCTCAAGATTGAAGAACTGATAGGTAAGCTTCTGATCAAAAGCGCTGACATTCGTGGGACGAAAGTTTGTCCTTACCTTATCCCATCGAAAATTCTGCCGGATAAAAACCTTCAGGTCTGTCTGGGGCGCGATCAACTGAAACCCTTTATGGTCAATACTGAAGTCGATTTGCTGATCACTGTTTTGCTGACTGATCCCCTGGGAAAAGCGGGCCTGGGCATGCACGCGGACCTTGGTGTCATACACCATGAATCTGCGTGACAAAACCGGCTTTCGGTCGCGCTCGTTAAATACCACCAATACATAGTTGCCGGGTAGACGGACCTGCGGCACGGGAAACAGATAATGATAATAAGGAATCTTCGTACTGAACGACTGCCTGGCTTCCGTTACAGGATAGTCGTTAAACTCCCTGGTATATTCAACTTCATTAAGTACGGACCTGGACCAGTCTGCATTACAATGAAATATCTTCGCCCTGAAACTTCTGTAATCAGCCGTCAGGTCGTCAAACTCAAGTACGAGTCTCTTGTTTCCATTGAGCGTGATGATGGGCTGGGAGACCAGCCTTGCCGGATTTTCCCGGTCAGGTGCCTCAGGGTAAAGCAGTACCGTTTTGATGGTTTCGGCATATATATAATCGTCATAAACCAGCTCCGCGTGTTGGGCCCGAAGCGGGATCACAGCTACCAGCAAACAAAACAAAGCGAAACTTCGCGACATCATTCCAAACCTCCTTTTTTACAGCAAACACTAAAAATAAACGCCGTACCTGCAGGAATGTTACACGTTCCAACGGTTTTCAAAGAACAAACTTGCACAAAAAAATAACACCTCCCTTTGCAAAGAAGTGAAATTGACGAAATTATCTCTGCAAAACCAGCTGATCGTAAAAACTGACGCCCTCATTCAATAACAAAAGGCAATGCCCCATGTACCGCTTTTCCCCCCGGCAAACGAAACATTCAATGCGGCAGTCTGGATCTGTAATAGCCATAAACCCATGCGCCGGCAAGTGCACTCAGCAAGGTAACCACTACCGAAAAATACCCAAAACCAATCTGAGCATAAACAGGCCCCGGGCATGCACCTGTAATAGCCCACCCTATTCCGAAGATAAGCCCCCCAAATATTTTCCCCTTGTCAAATGACTTGATCTCGGGATGTATGGGCTCCCCCTGCAAAGTCCTGAGCTTCAACCTCCGGATCAACTGGACAGAAATCACTCCTAAAGCCACTGCGGACCCTATAACGCCATACATGTGGAAGGAATCCAGCCTGAACATTTCCTGAATTCTGAACCAGGAGATTACCTCTGCCTTGACCAGCAGTATTCCGAAAAAAATTCCGGCAACCAGGAATTTCAGATTGGGAATAATCCCTTTCTGCTCGCTCCCGTCTGACAAATCGCTATTGAATTCGTCCGAAAAATCGTGTACTTCCTTTGATTCCGACATAGCAGATATGTTTAAAGCACTAATTTTAAAAGAATAGGAAGCAGCAGGTGTGTACAAAGAAATCCACCCGTCATAAATGAAACCGTCGCCACCAGAGAAGGCCATTGAAGATGTGACAGACCAAATATAGCATGCCCGGATGTACATCCACCGGCGTATCGTGTGCCAAAGCCTACCAGAAACCCGCCAAAAACAAGAAACACAAGTCCCCTCCATGAAAATATGTGTGCTGCTGAAAATAAATCCCCGGGAAGCAGGCCGGAAAAATCAGTAATACCGAGCGTCATCAAAGCTTGTCTTGTGTCGTCAGCGATCAGGATATGATGAGGATCGGAAAGGAGCTCCGAGGAAATGGCTCCACCGATCACCACTCCCGCAACAAAGAACAAATTCCACGCCTCTTTCTTCCAGTTGTAGCGAAAATAAGGAAGCCCTGCAGGTATCACAGCCGCACATATATGCCTCAGTGACGAAGAAATGCCGAAAGACTTATTCCCTAACCATAAAAGCAGTGGAACGGTCAACCCTATCAAAGGTCCCGCCACATACCACGGCCAGGGAGCCCGCAAAAAATCTATCAAAGCCATCAAAAAAACTATTATTTCTATAGATTAAAGATATAAATAAATTTTCACATATACAAACCAAATACAATAGAATTTTTCATCAGGCAGGCGCATCACAGCCACTATCCTTTTCTGAGCACTATTTCACTATACAGGATGAAACAAGCTATTCCGAAGACAAACCATCCGAAAACCTTTCGGAGCCTGGCAGAAGAGAGATTCCGGCCTGCATAGGATCCGATGGTCACAAAAACCACAGCCACTATAGTAAAAGGAATTAAAAACAGCCATTCAATTTCATGATGATCCACATCTCCGGCAAATCCGACCATGGCATTCACTGAAATAATCAAAAGAGAAGTACCGATGGCTATCCGCATAGGGATATGAGAAACGATCACCAGCACAGGGATAATCAGGAAGCCTCCACCCGCGCCCAATACGCCGGTGACCGCACCCACAATGATTCCCTCAACAAAAATGAGCGGATAGTTATAGGTAGTCCCACTATCGCTCTGCACAGGACGATCACGCTCACCCGAACGCAACATCGAAAATGAGGCGATCAACATGATGAATGCCAGCAGCAGCATCAGTGTCTCTCCTTTATTAAGCAGAATACGCCCCAGTACTATCTCCTTCGGAATAAGAGGCAGCAGAAATTTGCGCGTAATAAAGACAGAGATCATCGACGGCAATGCATAAATGGCAGCCGCCCGGTAATTGACCAGCCCACGATACATGTTATTTACGGATCCTGCCAACGAAGCAAAGGCAACGATAAATAAAGAATAGGAAGTGGCCAACAGAGGCTCAATGTGCAGAACATACACCATGGCGGGAATGGTCAGGATACTTCCTCCTCCACCCGTAAGCCCCAGGCTGATCCCCACTACCGCGGCGATCATAAATCCCAAAATCAGATCCGTTGCTGCCATTCGGTAAACATACAACTTTCACCTTCGATAATCCACCTTCCGCATCATAAAGGACGGATTTAACATACTATTATAAGGCTCCCCGACGTATAATTTTAGATAGCACATTTTTTTTTAAGGCTTAATATCTAAATTGCGCCTCGTTTGTCAGCCTAACGCTGTTTTTAAAAGTGAAAAATATAAAATTAGAAATTCTGGGTCTTCAGCCAAGCCAGTCGCAACAGGGTTCATTTGCGTTGGTATTAGGCGAAGAGATGGGAAAACGCAGATTACCGATCATCATAGGCGTTTTTGAAGCGCAGGCTATCGCAGTCCAGATTGAAAGCATCGTGCCGAACCGCCCCATGACTCATGACTTGTTCAAGTCTTTTGCGGATGCCCTTAATTTTACGCTGAAAGAGATCAGGATATCGGATTTGCGCGAAGGCATTTTTTATGCAAAAATCGTGTGTGGAGACGACCTCCGCGAAGTAGAAATAGATGCCAGACCTTCAGATGCCATTGCGATAGGACTTCGCTTCAATGCCCCCATCTTCACCAACGAAAGCGTTATGTCGGAAGCAGGCATCATAAGCAGTGAACTGGAAGAAGACGAAAGCGAAGAAACCAGTGAGGCCGTCCATGAAACCATTCGCCCTAAGGGTACCTTTGGAGAACAACTCAAAGAAACCCCAAGCGACGAGCTTCAAAAAATGCTGGAGGAGGCGCTCGCAAAAGAAGAATATGAGAAAGCTGCCAAAATCAGAGATGAGATCGGGCGGAGAAACTAGACTATGAACTATCCACCAGTTTTACAGCCCGGAGATCGTGTGGGGGTGACGGCACCCGCAAGCAAGATCAATTACCAGGATGCGCTAAACGGGATAAATATACTAAGGAACGACTGGAAACTCGAGGTAGTGGAGGGCGCTACGCTGACTTCTTCTGCTAACCAGTTTTCTGCTTCGGACGAGGTTCGCGCTGCCGAGCTGCAAAGCATGCTTGATGACCCCACTTTGCGTGCTATTTTTGCCGCGAGAGGTGGTTACGGGTGCTCAAAAATTATCGACAGGCTTGACTTTACCGGCTTCTCAGCCTCGCCAAAATGGATCGTCGGCTTCAGTGATGTAACTACCTTCCTCATGCATCTGAACAGGCTGGGCTATGCCACTATCCACGGCCCCATGGTCAAAAACCTGGCAGAAACCGATGGCTATGAGGCTGTAGCATCTCTTAAAAAACTACTTTTTGAGGGCACCGCTGCGTACCGGTATGCTCCTCATCCACTGAACCGCCAAGGAGCGGCAAGGGGCGAAGTGACCGGAGGAAACCTATGCCTGCTGGCCCATTTGATCGGTTCTGCATCGGAAACCGATACTGAAGATAAAATTCTTTTCCTGGAAGACGTAGGTGAATATCATTATGCCCTCGACCGGCTGATGGTGCAGCTTAAACGCGCAGGCAAATTATCGGGCCTGAAAGCATTGGTAGCCGGTCAATTTACAGAATTGAAAGACCAGCCCGAAAGCAGCTTTGGACACACTGCTGAAGAAATTATCCGGAATCATACCCGGGAGTACAGCTACCCCCTGGCGTTTAACTTTCCTGCCGGCCACGTGGCCGATAACCGTGCGCTTTGCTTTGGGAAAGAAGCGGACCTGTATGTGGGGCCTGATGAAGTCAGGCTCTCCTTTTGAAATTACCGATAAGCTCACCAGACCTTAAACTCAGCTTCGCTTGTCATGCCAAAAAGATTCATTTCTTTGTTTATCATTCTCTTGGTACTAGGGGTTGTAAATGCGATTTCCTCCCGCATGCGGATACGCTGGGATCTTACTGCAGACAAACGACATACCATTGCACCGGCTACACGCCAAATGCTGGAAAATCTTGAAAAATACATTCATGTCACGGTTTACCTTCATGGTGATTTCCCACCCGGCTTTGAACGACTGGAAAACGCCACCAGAGAGACACTGACAGAGTTTGCCGCCTATTCAAACGGGAAACTCACCTTCCATTTCACAGACCCTTCCAATGCCTCAGGCGAGGAACAACGTCAGAAACAGTTCGCCGCCATCATCGACAAAGGCCTGTCTCCTACAAATCTGTTTTCTTCGGAGGGTGGAAAGAGAACCGAGAGAATGATTTTTCCGGGTGCCCTGGTGCAGGCTGACACGCTTTCTGTCCCGGTGAATCTACTGAAGAGCAACCGTGCCGAAAGCCCGGAAGAACAGCTCAATCAATCCTACGAAAATGTCGAGTTCGAGCTTGCCAATGCCATCAGAATGTTGTCTTCGGAAGAAAAAAAGAAGATCGGCCTGCTGGTCAGCCATTCTCATACCCCTACCCCACTGTTTTCGGATCTTATCGCCACTGTTCAGCAATACTATGATGTGTTCCTGGATGTAAATCAGCCCGAAAGTTATGAGGGACTGGATGCACTGATGGTTCTGAAACCGGATAAAGGATTTACGGAGGAGGAAAAATTCAAGCTGGACCAATACGTGGTGAAGGGAGGCAAGGCCCTGTTTTTCATTGACGGGGCTAAAGTCGACAGCGTCAGCGAAGAAGGGACCTACGCTCAGCCTCTGGATCTGAACCTGGCAGACCTGTTTTACAAATGGGGTGTCCGCGTCAATCACAATATCGTCAAAGACCTGAACTGTGCTCCCATCGCGCTAAATGTGGGACAAATGGGTGACCGACCTCAGATTCAACCGCTTCCCTGGAGATTCTACCCCTTGCTTGGCCATTTCGGAAACCATCCTGTCACCCGCAATATCAATGCAGTTTACACACGGTACCTGAGCAGTGTAGACACGGTGGGAGGAAATCCCGGAATCAGCAAAACTTATCTGCTTTCTACGTCTCCCTATACTAACCTGTTGAACACTCCCGTGATCATTTCCTACAATGAGGCACGCAAACAGCCGGATCCTGAAGCGTATAACCAGGGGGTGAAACCAGCCTTCGTACTGCTGGAGGGAAAATTCAACTCTCTTTTTAACAACAGGATACTTCCTGGTGATCCCAGACTGGAGCATTTTGTAAATGAAGGCACAGAAGGCAAAGTGCTGATCGGAGGCGACGGGGATGTGGTCCTTAATGATTTTGACAGACGCCGCAATTCCCCCTTGCCGCTTGGTTATGACCGGATCTCGGGTAACACTTTTGGGAACAAGGACTTTATCCTTCATGCGCTGGATTACCTGACTGACCCTCAGGGCCTGATTATCGCCAGGACAAAGCAGGTCATTATCCGCCCGCTTGACAAAATAAAAATAGGCAATGAACGCCTGTATTGGCAGCTTTTGAACATTGGAGGCCCTGTAATGGTGGTTTTGATATCCGGCCTGCTCAGATTCTATTTGTATAGCCGAAAATTCGGCCGGAGGACTTTATAACATCGTATTTTTTCCTATTTTTGCATTCTGTCACTATTAATATAAAACGACAAAATAACTATGCAGTTTGTTGTATCGTCTTCTGTACTCCTAAAGCAGCTAGCTGCAGTAAATGGTGTAGTATCCAATAACCCCATTGTACCTATCCTCGAAAACTTTCTCTTCAAGCTTGAGGATAATATCCTGACCGTTACTGCCTCTGACCTTCAGACGGTAATGATCACCGAGATTGAGGTGGAATCCCAGGAAAACGGCGCGATAGCAGTACCGGCAAAACTTTTGCTTGATACCTTGCGCGGCCTTCCCGATCAGCCGATCACCCTGAAGGTAGATGAAGAAACCTTCGGAACGGAAATCATCACCGATAACGGAAGGTACAAGTTATCCGGGGAAAACCCGATTGACTTTCCTAAAACGCCGGCTGTCCATCGTGGGCAATCCATCGAATTTTCTTCGGCGGCACTCGGTGCAGCCATCTCCAATACCATATTTGCTACAAGCACGGATGATCTGCGGCCGGCCATGACCGGTGTATTTCTTCAACTGGGCACAGAAAGCACCACTTTTGTTGCGACAGATGGGCATCGTCTGGTCAGGTACCGCCGGACGGATATCAAAGCGACAAGTGATACTTCGATGATCATCCAGAGAAAAGCTTTGAACCTCATCAAATCCAGCCTGCCTGTAGATAATGTTCCGGTGGTAGCTGAGTTTACCTCTTCAAATGCCTTTTTCAGCTTTGGAAATATCAAGTTGATTTGCAGGCTGATTGACGAGCGTTTTCCTGATTATGAAAACGCCATCCCTACCAACAATCCGAACACCCTGACCATTAGCCGTGGAGAAATTCTCAACTCGCTGAAAAGGATCTCTATTTATTCTAATCGCAGCACACACCAGGTCAGGCTCAAAATGTCGCTGAACAACCTCGTCGTATCAGCAGAGGATCTTGATTATTCCAACGAAGCCAACGAAAAACTCCACTGCGAGTACAACGGTGATGACCTGGAGATCGGTTTCAATGCCAAATTCCTCATTGAGATCCTGAATAATTTAGCAGCAAATACGCTGACTTTCGAACTATCCGCTCCAAACCGTGCCGGTTTGATCATTCCTGTGGAACAAGAAGAAAATGAAGATATTCTAATGTTGGTGATGCCAGTGATGTTAAATACCTACGCATGATATATATAGCTTATTGCCTATAGCTTTAGGCTATACGCTTTAAGCTGTAAATCCCCATTACTTATTGCCTATAGTTTATAGCCTACAGCTTTAGGCTTTATGCCGTAGGCTATATGCTTTCGACTCTGGAATCCCCATTACTTAGAGCATATAGCTTATTGCCTACAGCTTCATGCTATATGCCTTAAGCTGTAAATCCCCATTACTTATTGCCTATAGCTTATTTCCTACAGCTTTAGGCTATAGGCCTTATCATGTAATTGCTGTAAGCTATTTTAAGCTCCCTTCTCATACGCAACAATCGAAAATTATGTAAATTGCCCAAAGTCTTTACTATGATCATTAACTACTGAATAATGAGGAAACCGACCTTGTTCAATACCTCCGGATTGGCTTTTTTTTTGATGCTTACCATCCTGAGCAGCTATGCGCAGACACCACCGCCGTCTAAATACAATGCCCACACACTCTTTCACCCTCTTCTCAATTTTCAGCCTGGAAATGATTACAGAAGTGCCGGCGGAAAACCAGGCCACCGATACTGGCAAAACCGGGCTGACTACAAGATCAATGCAGAACTCGACGAAAAAACAGAATCCATAAAGGGCGACGTGGAAATCACCTATAAAAACAACAGCCCTGACGCCCTGGACTTTCTGTGGCTACAGCTTGATCAAAATTCATTCAACGATGACTCCAGAGGTGGCAAGACAACACCAATTACCGGCGGCAGATACGGAAATACAGGTTTTGAAGGAGGCCATCAGATAAAGAGCGTTTCGATTCTACAGGGTAAGGGAAAATATACCGACGCCAATTTTGTGATCAATGACACCCATTTACAAATCCGCCTTTCAGAGCCATTGAAACCAGGTGGTGATGTAATCCGGATCAAAATTGAATATGCTTACAAAATACCCGAAGACGGGTCTGACCGGACAGGCAGACTGCAAACAAAGGATGGAGTGGTTTATTCCATCGCACAATGGTACCCCAGAATGAGTGTGTACGACGACATCGAAGGATGGAATGTCTTACCCTACCTGGGAGCAGGAGAGTTCTACCTCGAATACGGAGATTTTGAGTACGCTGTTACCGTTCCGTGGAACCATATAGTAGCCGGATCAGGCGAACTGATCAATCCGTCCGAAGTCCTGACAAAAGAGCAGATCAGCCGGTTCGAAAAAGCAAAGAAGAGCGATGCAACCGTGATGATAAGAACTGCTGAGGAGGTAAATGATCCCGCTTCACGACCTAAAAAATCGGGAACACTCACCTGGAAATTCAAATGTAACCAGGCCAGAGATGTAGCCTGGGGTTCCTCTAAAGCCTTCGTTTGGGATGCTGCCAGGATAAAACTTCCGGGCGGGGGGCCATGCACTGCCCAATCCGTCTATCCTGCAGAAGACGGCGGAGCAGAAGGCTGGGGCAGATCCACTGAATACGTGAAGGGCAGTATTGAGTTCTATTCGGGCTACTTATCTGAGTACCCTTATCCCTCGGCCACCAACGTGGCTGGTAACGTGGGCGGAATGGAATATCCCGGGATTGTGTTTTGCAGCAACAAAGCACGTACGCGGAGCTTGTGGGCCGTTACGGATCACGAGTTCGGACATACCTGGTTCCCGATGATTGTCGGGAGCAACGAACGTAAATATGCCTGGATGGATGAAGGGCTTAATACCTTCATCAATATGCTGGCAGGCGACAGTTTTAATAAAGGAGAATACAAAGACACACGGTTCAATAACCTGCACCGGATGAGTCCGCTTCTTTTCAGAAAGGATGCAGACCCCATCATGACCATTCCTGACGTCATCAAGAGCAAAAACCTCGGTTTCGAAGCTTATTACAAACCGGCAATAGGACTTAAGATACTCAGGGAATCAGTGATTGGAAAAGACAGGTTTGACTATGCCTTCAAACAATATGTCAAAAACTGGTCTTATAAGCACCCTACCCCTTTTGATTTCTTCAGAAGCATGGAAGACGCAGCAGGGGAAGACCTCGGCTGGTTCTGGAAAGGATGGTTTTTTGAAAACTATAAACTAGATCAGGCCGTATTGTCAGTAGTACATCCTGACGATAACCCCGCCAAAGGCACCATAATCACCATTCAGAATATGGACGAATGGGCCTTGCCTGCTGTAGTTGAGATTGAAGAGGCGGATGGCAAAAAACGACGCGTAAGCCTTCCCGTGGAGATATGGCAGAAGGGCGACACCTGGACTTTCAGAACGGATACCAGTCAGCCGGTTATTTCGGTGGTGATTGATCCGGACGAAGTACTTCCCGACATCAACCCTCAAAACAACAAGTGGAAGAGAAACCGGTAACCAACCTGATAAAAAAATGCTGCTTTCAAATGGAAGCAGCATTTTTGACCTAACTACAAACTACTATTGGCCGTAACCCTGCCACTCGTTTACACCATCCCTCATTCTCCGCCTGAAAGTAAGCGTATCCTGAGCGTGATGTACACTTCCGTCTTTATCTGTAAATTTATAATTCAGATAAATTTTTCGTTCCTCCAGTTTCTTTGCACGGTTGAATTTGCTTTCCCCGTCAGCCATGAACTGATAAGTAGCTCCCGGAGCACTCGACACCAAAATCCTGTCTCCGTCCAGCGTGAGTTTCATCTCGTCCTTAGCAGAAGCTACGTTGCTATATCCCTTTACGGTAAGCGCATCAGGCGCCACTGTCGAGAGCTTCCAGGTTTCATTGGCACCCTGCGTCACCGTGGTTTTATAAGTCACTGTACGGAGTGTACTTCCTGCTGCATTTTTAACGGTGGTAACTCCTCCATGTAAATAATCTCCGAAAAGCATGTTCTCGTATTTAACTGCAATAACCCCTGTTCTCTTGTTCTCAAGCAGCCTGTCGGCCTCTGCACCGGTAACCGTGAAAGGAATGGCATAAACCGGCTTCAGCGTACGGGGATCCGCCAGGAAGGCTGCCGAATCAGCTTTGATCTCAATCGTACCCACATGGTTACCCGGGAGAATCTCGATGGTATTGTTGTGACTCAGCTTGTAAAGCGAGGCAGGCAACTGACGTAACGTGTCAATCAGCAGCATATCGTTTTTTATGTATGGATAACTACTGCCCTGCATATCCAAAAGTGTCTGTCTGCTAATCAGATCCGGATCAATTTTGAAAGTCACATTCCGCGTAGAAGTGTTCTGACGGACGCCTCCCAGCTCTGCACCAAACCTGATACGCATACCCTCTCCCACCACAAACGTCCTCACATTTACCTGATAGGGAACAAATATGGTCGTGTATTCATAGTCATGTATGTAGTCATCATAACACGACGAAAGAAGGGGCGCAAAAAGTATAAAAAATATTTTTTTCCAATTTCTCATATTAGTCAACTTAAATATTGTTAGTTCCAGCTTTCCCACCCTTCATTCTGAACAAGTTTGTTCATCCTTAGTATCTCGCTGTATGGAATAGGCAGGTAGGCCGAAGAAAACGATCGCCTTTCGACCACGGCCTTATTGTACACAAAGCTCCCGTCAGTATTCCGTGTAATATTGACGCCGTGCACCTGCGTATTGATTTCGCCAAGCCCGGTAGACCATCTCCTCAAATCGAAAAAACGTTTGCCTTCGAAGCAAGTCTCGAGACGTCGTTCTTTCCTGACCAGTTGATCGAACGCCGCCTTTCCCTGACCGGCAACCTCAGTCAGATAAACATCAGCAGTACCCGGCACAGCCGGAGAAATACCCGCTGTACCTGCGAGCGTACTTCTTGACCGAAGATACTGGAGCGCCGTTTTCGCTGACATACCATATTTTGACACATCCACAGGCCCTACCACCTGGTTGGCTGCCTCCGCAAAAGCCAGCGCCATGTCTGTCCATCTGTAATAGAAGACCGACCTTGGCTGCCTGTTCACGGCTGCATCCAAACGGTTATAACCCATAAAAATGAACTTCTTGATATGGTAATTGGTAAGACTGTTGTTAGAAACCAAGCCGGCGGCATCTTTCCCTCCGTTAGACCAGTTCTCGAAGGTGTACATCACTGCGCCCGTGTGATTCCGTCTCGCGGTGGACGTATTGTAAAAGATGGTACTGTAAAAACGCGGGTCCCTGCCCTCGTAGGGCTTGGCCGGATTATAGCCACTTCTGGGGTCCGTGATAGGATATCCGTTGGCCATAGGGAATTCATCTACGAGCTCCTGCGTGGCGCCCATCTGGCCTGTTCCCTGAAACCCACCCGGATAAAACAACCTCTCCATAGTTTCATCAGCGGCTACATTACGTGCAGAACTGATAATTTCAGGTGAATTCGGATTAGACCAATCAATAGCCGTGCGCGGGTTAAATCCGCCCGTCACGCCACCATCCACGGTAAGCTTAAAATCCATCACCCGCTTGGCGTTCACGGCAGCCGAATCCCATCTTGCCATGACGTTCTGCGGATTGAATCTCGGGCTTGCCCAGGTAAGGTACATGTCTGCTTTGATGGCAACAGTGGTGATGCCGTCCATTCTGCCCCAGTTCCGCCCTCCAAGGAAAAGAAGATCACTGGGATCCTTCACCAGGAAATCACGATTGGCAATCAAGAGATACTTGTAGGCTGAATCACAGTCTGCAACTATTCTTTGTACGCACTCCTCATACGTATTTCTCGGTAAATCTATTTTCTGAGTCAGATCGAGAGGTTCTGTCACGATAGGAACCCCCAACAACTGTCCGTCAACGCCCCTGCCTCCAAACTTCTTCAGCAGATCCCACATAAACCAGGCACGCAGCGCAAAGGCTTCTCCTTTCAGACGGCGCCTTAACACGTCATTTTTCTGTGCACTAATCAGGAAACGCGTGTTGTACCCACGGTCATCTTTAAGAAACAGGTTGACCAGAAAAATGGATTGGTAGCTACGGTCCCAGAATTGAAGAAAGGG
Source organism: uncultured Cytophagales bacterium (assembly GCA_964488435.1). Classification (GTDB taxonomy): domain Bacteria; phylum Bacteroidota; class Bacteroidia; order Cytophagales; family Spirosomataceae; genus JBEBSO01. The sequence continues at coordinate 15,089 of CAZAVR010000010.1, forward strand.
ATCCTGTCCGGTGGTAATGGTTCCGGCGGCCAGGCGTCTCATCGCATTTGTCGGGCTTGTGATCACGGCATCGTCAGTGGCTCCGTCCAGATAAGCCCCCTCATTGGTATTGTAGTTACGTGAGATATTATCATAAGCTCTTCCTACAAGCCCCTGAACACTTTCCTGATAATTCCAGATATCCTCTCCCGAACGGTCGGCATTCGGATAAGGCTCCAGGAACTCCTTACAGGAGACCGTAGCAAGCAGCAGTAAACTGAGAATTAATCTATTCAATATTTTCATTGCGAAGTCTGTTAAAAGCCGAATTTGATTCCCGCTGTATATGTTTTGTTCAGAGGATAGAAATATAACCCCGAGTTAACCGATTCCGGATCCACGTCTTTTACCGGGGATATCGTCAGCAGATTAGCACCTCTGACAAAGATCCGAAGCTGATTGAGGCGAAGTCTTTCCAGAATATTTTTAGAAACATGATAGGCCAGCTCTACATTTTGAAGCTTGAAATATCCCCCCTTCATCAACCAGAAGTCGGACGCAACGAAGTTATTATTGACGCGGTCGTACGTCAGGCGGGGATATTGACCACTTTCAAGATTATCCCTTACAAAGTTGGAGTAGTTGTTATCCCCCCAGCCGTTCCAGTAGTAAGCGTTCGTCATCGGAATGTCGTAGGCCGCTCTTCCGCCCCCTAAAACAAAGAGTTCAAAATTCTTATAACCCAAACTGACATTCAATGCGTAAATCAAACGAGGCGTCGTGCGACCGATCATCGTTCTGTCGTTCTCATCCACGACCCCGTCATTATTGAGATCCGCATATTTCAAATCTCCCTCCTTCAACACCTGATCATACAGCTGTGGCACCTGGGTTGCTTCGGCATCACTGGCAAAACGACCGAGGTATTGATGGCCCCAGTACGCATCCACCGGCTTTCCTTTTCTGAACTGATAATCATTCCGATAGTTGGGATCATCAAATTCGATAATTTTTGATCCGGGCAGTGTAACGTTACCACCAATGCCATACCTGAACTCGCCTACCGAATGATTGAATCTCAGTGCAGATTCCAGACCATAGTAACGGGTTTTGTTATGGTTAAATCTGGGCATACTCGAAGATACACCAGCAATGAAAGGCAAAGAGTTAGGCAATTGAACAATCTGTCCCGACCTCAGGTTATTGTAATAATTGATTTCGATACCCAACTTGCCCTGCAACAGGGAGGCATCCAGGCCAAGGTTAATCTCCTTCCTCCTTTCCCAGGTAAGATTCGGGTTGCCAATCCGCTCAGGCCGGGTAGCATAAGGGGCGTCCGTAGTCGTCCCAAACCACCTGTTGGTCGGGCCCGGTCCGAAAACCGCGCCCGTACCTGTCGTCCAGCGATCCCTGTAATGAAATGGAGCAAAATAGCTTTCAAAGCCTAAAATTCCTGCCTCTCCCCGAAGTTTGAGGTAATCAAATATATCCAGATCTTTAATAAAATTCTCTTCGCTCAATACCCAGCTCAATCCGAGTGATGGGAAGAAGCCGTTCCGGTTGGCCTTGTTGAAACTGTAAGTACCCGTATAATTGGCCACGCCAAACACGGTGTACTTTTTGTCATAAGTATACCTTGCCGTAAAAATTCCGCTTTGAAAGCGCTGAGGCTCCTGAATCCCATCCTTCACCACGCGATATAACATATAGGTAGCGGTTGCATGGAAATCATGCCGCCCGGTGACCTTCGTGTAATCCAACTTCTCGTACAGTGCCAGACGCTGATAGTAGTAGTCGTGAAGATTTCTGCGCTGTGTATCATCTATGGCATCCTGAAATTTAGCGATAGTGGCGGTATCAGCACCTGATGATGTCTTTCTTGGCGTTACGATGTAAGCTGCGTACTGCTCGGCATTACCCATCCGGATAAGGTTCAGCAAGTCAAAGTTCAGATTCGTCTCTGACCTCAGACCGGGAATGAATCTTGACAGGTTATAATTAACCGCAAGTTTTACAGCCGCGTTCCTGCTGGTTTCTGTATAAGCCCCGTTTTTCGTCAGGTTTCCGATCGGATTTGACGTATACAGGGAGTTCACACCATACCAGGGTGTAGTCAGCTCAGGGTCTCTGTTCGCATACACCGGAAA
>CAZAVR010000010.1:17224-18671 GCA_964488435.1 uncultured Cytophagales bacterium
TGAGGAAGAGCCAGATCAAGCTCGATAAAACGGGTGTTGCCGACGCCTTCTGAAGTGGTGTACCCGTAGTTCGGGGACCGCCGTAATCCGATACCAGCGATCACGTTTAAGGTAACATCCAGCTCATCGTTTATCTTGATATCCAGGTTGGACCTCACGTTCAGACGATTGTAGTCGGCCTTGCTTCCTATTTTGTAAATATCCCCCTCACCTGTATACCCGAGATAGGAAAAGTACCTCACGTGGCTATTCCCTCCTGCAGCAGACAAGCTTGCCCGGTTAAACGCCCTCGTATCCTTGAACATGAGTTCTTTAAAGTTCACATTGGGATGGTACAAATCATACGGACCGCTGTTCCTGTAAGCCTGTATATCCTGCGGCGTATACAAGGTCGGTCGGGAGCTGTTCGCCCTTGCGATATTGTTCAGGGTAGCGTACTCGGCTGCATCTGCAAAACCCGGCATACGGCCCACCACATTCACACCCTTTTCAAGGTTAACGCTCATTTTGTGACCATTTTCATTACCTCTTTTGGTTTTGATGTATACAATCCCGTTGGCACCGAACGGGCCGAACATGGCCTTTTGAGCGACATCCTTCAAAACGGTCACTGATTCTATCTCCTGGGGGTCCAGAGGCATTTCGTTAATATCTACCGGCACATCATCAATGATGTACCTTATACCCAAACCCCGGCTGGTAATATCTACTTTCTCAACTATACCGTACCTGGCCTGCTCTTCTTCAGCAGACAGACCTGGAGCGCCATGTATTTCCTGTACGTGAAGACCAGGGATAAGACCCTTAAGCGCAACGCGCAGATCAGAAGTAGGGTAACGCTCTAACTGCGCACCATCTATCACGTAAGAGCTTCCGGTCAGTTGATAACGCTTATGCGCGTAGCTGGACAAAGGCAATGGTACTACCCTCTGCGGAGTGGAATCCGGTGCCGCGATTTCCGCTTTCTTCTTTTCCTTAACTTTATCCTTTTCCGGATGGGCGTACAAATCAGAAATCATCAGCGACACACAACCGGCCACCGGTAAGACGAGCCTACCTAATCTATATATATTTCTCATAAATTTTCTAAGCTTAAGTACTACCAAACCTGACCCGGGTCAAATGCTTTTACCTTAAAATAATCAGCTGCCATAAATGGAAGGTAGTATTTGGCATCAATCCATCGGGACTGCCGGTCCTCTGAAAGCGGCTTTCTCGAGTACCTGAACCCGGTAGGATACGCAGCACTCACTTCCACTTTCTCGGGAATGTTACCCATCAACGTTGATGCATAGGCTGCGGGAGCATCCTTCCATCTTCTGATGTCATGGTAGTAGTGTCCTTCAAAGGCAAGCTCCACATTACGTTCGTTTTTGATACGAGGTCTGAAAGCATCGGTTCCTGCAAGAAATCGCTCCTGAACAGGCGCCATCTGTGCGGCGCCCCA
>CAZAVR010000010.1:18681-22733 GCA_964488435.1 uncultured Cytophagales bacterium
GGCAGCTTCGGCATAATTGATGTAAAGTTCACCCAGACGTATCATCGGACTTGTATAGAGTGCGGTGATGGGGTTCTTGATGCTTTGACCTCCCCAGAACTTTCTTTGATAATACCCCGTCCGGGTAATCCCCTGATAGCCGGTGTTCGGAATCAGCTCTGAGCCCTGCACCACACCGTTTACTACCTGTGTGAAGATGTGCGCTGTAGTATAGCCCGGAATAGGAGCTCCGTTGTAAATAACATTCAGATAAAATCTGGGATCGCGGTTGACGAACGGATTTTGCTCGTTATAGTGGCCCAACGCTTCAGCAGCCCTTCGGTCAGCCTCTGTATTGAGAGGATCCCCCCACTTGGTCTCAAACATATCGACAGCGCCTTGGGTAGGACATAAACCTGAATCATTGGTAGGCGAATTGGTGAAGACCGCATTGGTGAGCTGTTTATTCAGACCAGTTGTGCGAGTAACCGATCCGAAATGCCCTGCCCAAAGGTGCTCATTGGTGTATTTGACACCCACATAGTTAGTGTTGTAGTCCGCCGCCGAAACCAGCTCATACCCGTTTTGCATCGCGATGGTAATCGCCTCCCAGTTGGCAACAGCCGCATCCTCCCAATCTTTCTTTCCGTTCGCATTGTTAAGCGGGCTAGCCGCATACAGCAGCGCTCTCGCTTTCATCGCCTTGGCAGCCACCCCGTTGGGGCGCTCCTGATCAGGATGATTAAGATGACCTGACTCGCCGGGTCGGCCGTCGCGGCGCACTCTGCCCGCCTTTTCCAGGAATACATACGCAGTATCCATATCGGCGGCTACTTTTCTCATCGTCTCGTTCTTAGTCAGACGGGGAATATCCCACACATCATCTCCTCCGATAGGCTTGGTAAGATAGGGCATCGCCCCCCAGTACCTGAACAATTCAAAATGACAAAACGCCCTGATAAAATGGGCCTGCCCGATCAGGTCATTGATATCCTCTTCACTCCTGGCATCCTGGATCTGATGAATATTCTGAAGCACCATATTACTGATCCTGATGTATTTGAAAAACGGGGTAAGAATACCATTATAATAATGAGGTCCTACGTTGTCCCCGAGAGGTCCGAGTTTGTGATAGGCATTCCACATCACGCGGCCGCCATCCGCAAAATTGCACATGTTGTCGAGGTGAAGACTTCCGAAGTTACTCGTACCAAGTATTCCTGCACGGAAAACGCCGTTGGCCGTGTATACGACATCAAAAAAACTCCTTACGTTCTGATAGTTTGTAAACACATCTTTATCCGTAAGGCCTGCCTGCGGAACTCTGTCCAGGAAATCAGCGCACGATGACGTCATCCAAAGGAGTCCTGTAAGCAATAGGGAAATATATGTTCTTTTCATTTCTGATCTAATTTAAAATGCCACTTTCAAACCCAGCCTGCCTGTAATCATGATAGGATAGTAGCCAAATGTGTACCTATTGTTGGCCCCTGTAATCTCTGTTACTCTCTCCGGGTCTCCCTCAATCAGTCTGGTCAGTGTGATCAGATTATTGACCGTTCCGAAAATATTCAGACTGGAGATGCCCAGTACCCGCTTAGCAAACGCCGGTTTGAATGTATAACCCATGTAGACATCTTTCAGACGGATGAAATCTGCGTTTCTCCAGAACCGGTTCTCAATGCCGGCGTTGTACCCTTCAAGCGACGCACCTCCGCCCCAGGCCAGCTGCGGAATTCCTCCACCGCCGTCAAAATAATGAAGGGTCGAGTGGTTCGTATTGGTGTTATAAGGCGTCCAGTAATTGAGTTGGGCCTTGTGCACACTGTAACTTCCCAGAAGGAATTCATTCTCGAAGTTCTGGTTAAAATTCACATACTTACCCAGATTTCCCTGGAAAAGAATCCGCATATCAAACCCCTTATAGGAAAATCCGCCTGAAAACGAGTAGATGAAAGGGGGAAATTCCAAACCACGGATCGGATACCTGTCGAGGGCCGTGATGGCACCGTCTCCGTTGTAATCCAGAAACTGGTAGTCTCCCATGCTCAGTTGCGTAAGCGCTATAGGCGCCGACTTGTTATGGAGATCATCCACCGAGGTGAAATAGCCGCTGTTGGTGAGGTGTACCCCGGTGAGCATCGCTCCTACCGGTTTCCCTCCATCCTTGACATGCTCAGGCGCATAAGGAAGGTCATCTTTGAAGATGATCCGGTTCTCATTGTAACCGAAATTGGCCTTTACAAAATAATTCAGATCATTCTTTGTCGTATGGTTGTACTCCACTTCAAAATCTATCCCCTGCTTTTTCATGCTCCCCAGGTTGAGCTCCTTGAAGGAGTTTCCTACCAGCAAAGTCACACTTCGCGGGGTCAGCAGCATTTTCTCACGGAACTCATCGTAAAGATCCACCCCGAAGGTCAGCCTGTCATTGAGTACGGAAAGTTCAATACCGAAATCCCTCTTCCTGGCCTGCTCCCACTGCGCGCTCTGGTTGGCTCCCAGATCCTCCGAAATGGTGGTTCCTGTCTTGGTAAAATTGCTGATATATAACCAGCGGTTGGCAGCATAGTCACTTCCGACCAACCCGTGTGAATATCTCAGCTTCAGATTGCTGATCCAGGAGAAACGATCCTTCATAAATTTCTCATTGGATACCACCCAGCCCACAGCACCCGAAGGGAAAAATCCGTAGCGATTGCTCGGCGCAAAACGCTCCGAACCCGTATAGCCCAGATTCACTTCCACAAGATACTTCCCCGCATAATCGTAAGTAGCCCTGCCGACAAATCCTTCGTTGTAGTAGGGGAACTGTATATCTTCATTTTTCTGCTGGCGGTTCCAAAGCGCAAGACCGGTTACGGAGTGCTTGCCGCCAAATTCGCGGGAGTAATTAAGTGCTGTCTCATAGTAAAGATTCGAATAATAGTTGGCCTGAAGTCCACCGGGCAGAATATTTACAGGCAGCGGATAGAATGTTTCCGGTCCCTCTCCTTCTCTTTCCCAGGGATTGGCCCCCTCCTTACCAATGCGATCAAAATGCAACCGGTATTTCGGAAAACGGTAGTCGGTGTACAACGCAAGCGTCTGGTAATAAGTACTCAGAGAAACCTGCCCCTTGAAAGAAAGCCCCTTGGTAATAAAATCCAGTTTCTGATTCAGCGCCAGGTCGGAAAAAACCTTTGACCCCAGATACTTTCGGAAGGTACCGTCGTTAAAGTTAGTATAAGGATTCCCAAAACGCTCTCCGAAAGGCAGTACCAGCCTGGAACCTGAGGCATCAGGGTAATCAGTATCAGGAACCTGTTGCAGCACCCAGTCCGGAAAATAGGCAGGAAAACGTGCCGGGCCAGTCGTATAAAGCGTTTCCCAGACTGCCGCGGCAGTGACAGGCTGGTTCTTGATGCTAATGTCACCGCCCAGATTCAGACTGAGCTGCGTAGTCTTTGTGAGTGTAAAGTCCAGGTTAGCACGGTAGTTGAAGCGGTCATTTTTGTACCGGGTATCATGCTTTCCTTCCTGATAAGCCTTAAAAAGACTCCCTTCATACTGGTAACCAAACGAGGTGAAATATTTAACAAAATCAGTTCCGCCGCGAATATTGATATTGGCATTCGCTATCGGTGTCAACGGATTCGTGATTTCCTTGAACCAGTTTACATTGGGATATTGAAGCGCGTTGAGCGGAGTAGAAGGATTCCTGTACTCCTCCAGAATATGATCAGGCAGAAGCTGCGTGAATTGCTGCTCATTCATCCGCGCCACGTTGAGCATAGACATCGTGGTGTAAGAATCAATATGCTCGGGAATCCCCGTCGCTTTGTTAAGCCCATAGGAAGCCGACACGTCAAACTTCGGTTTACCTACAATCCCTCTTCTCGTCGTGACAATAATAACTCCATTGGCACCACGCGCACCGAAGACCGCGGTGGCAGACGCGTCCTTCAGAACCGAAATGGTCTGGATTTCATTAGGATCCATGTTGGCAAAATCCCGTTCTACACCGTCAACCAGGACGAGCGGATTGGACTTATTCCAACTTGACACCCCCCTTATCATGATATTAGCAGCGT
>CAZAVR010000010.1:22746-22979 GCA_964488435.1 uncultured Cytophagales bacterium
AGCTCCGGGTTCCCCGCTTTGCTGCATGACGCTCACACCGGACATCTTACCTGTCAGTGAGGAGGTCACATTCGTATAGCCCGATTTCACCATGGCTTCCGTATTTACCTGGGCGATCGCCCCTACCACGCTCTGCTTTTTTTGCACACCATAGCCCACAACCACCACTTCTTCCAGCTCTTTCTCGTCGCTGGTAAGGGTAATATGGATAGTGGAACGACCGGCCACCTCGA